>JAQUMP010000007.1 GCA_028718065.1 Chitinivibrionales bacterium
AAAAACGCAAGTCCCGATCGGCATGGTGTGGCGCAAAACCGGCGAGGGCGATAAACGGGAGCAACAGGCCGCCGATTATAAGGAAGCCATCAAACAATTCACCGTGGTTACGCAGGAATCATCCGGCAGCGGAGAAGCGGACGAGGCCAATTATCAGATTGCCGATTGCAATAAAAACATCGGCAACGAAAAGGCCGCGCGCGAGGCGGCCAAAAAAATCCAGGGCCGGGTAGCATTGCTTAAAACCATCAAATTGTTCGGCGTTAATGCCGACAATTCAGATGAAGAACTCAAATACTGGGAACAGGCCTACAAAGACGCGCTGGAAGACGAAGAACGCGCCCAGGCATTGTACGAAAAAGGCATGCTGCTTACGGATAAAATGAAAAAATACGATGAGGCCATGCAGGCCTTTAACCGCGTGATCGAAATAACCAAGGACCCGAATAAAAAAATCAACGCCGAGGTGGCCATCAGCCGGATTTACTCCCTGCAGCAAAAATACGGCGCCGCGATCGACACGCTTACCGAAGTGCTTAAAAGCAAAAGGATATCGCTCGAACTCACCCAGCAGCTCCAGATCCAGTTATTTAATAACTATTATAATAAGAAGGATTTTCAAAAAGCGGCCAATGGCTTTGAAAATTTCGTGAACCAGTATCCCCAGCATGCGCAGACGCCGTTTGCCTATTACCGGCTCGGCAATATTCTGGCCGAGGCGAAAAAATATAAAGAGGCCATGGCAAAATTCCAGGTAATACTTGACAAATACAAAGAATCCAACGTAACGGACAAGGCCGTTCTGGCCATCGGCGAACAGATGATGAACCAGGAGCAATACGCCGAAGGCGTCGCCTACCTGGAAAAGTACATCAAGGCCAACCCGGACGCTTCCGTGGCCGCCAATATTTATTCCAAAATCGCCGATACCTACGCCAAAAATCTTAACAACAAGGAAAAGGCGCAGGAAGCCTATGCCTTTGCCGTCGAACATTTCCCCGACGACCCGCAATTTTCATTTATCGCTTATCAATACGGCCTGTTGCTCAAGGGACTCGGCAAAGACGCGGAAGCCATCGCCCGTTTCGAAAAAGTAAAAAAGCAGGACGCATCGGTATATCGCGCTTCCCAGGCCGAGATCGGTAACCTTTTGGCGAAAAAAGACCCGGAAGCAGCCGTAGGCCATTACCGGTCGACGCTGGCGCAGAGCGAAACGCCCGAAGACAGCGCCAAAGCCAATATGGGCATCGGCGATGTTTATTCAACGGTCGGCAAATGGGACAATGCCGCCGAAAGTTTCAAGGCCGTCTATCAGCAGTACCACGGCAAAGACACTTCGCTGTCGGCAGCATCGCTCGTAAAACTCGTGGATGCCTACAGCAACGGCAAACGCTATGCGGAGGCAATAAACGCCGCCGAGGAAATGCAGCGCATCTTCCCCAACAACACCTATACGCCCAATGCGCAATATCTCGAGGCCAACGACTATTTTGCGCAGGCCAATTACACGCGCGCCAGGGAGATTTTCCAGAAAATAATCGACGGGCGAAAAAACGAACAGCTCATCGAAATCGCCCGATACCAAAAGGCCGAGTGCATCTATTTTGCCAAAAAATTTCCCGAGGCGATCCGCGGCTATGCCGATTATTGCAGCCAATACCCGCAGGGCAAATATACTGCAAATGCCGTTTACATGCAGGGTAACGCCTGGTGGCAGCTCGAGGATTTTGCCAAGGCGCGCGAGCGCTTTGCCGAAGTGGTGAACAAGTATCCCGATTTTGCCGAGATCTGTAATGCCAAGAATTTTCTGGCCTTTTGCCTTAATCGTCTTGACAAATGGCAGGAAGCGGTCAAATTATATAACGATGTGCGCAAAAACGGCCGGTGCGATAAAAAGGCCGTTGATTTTGCCAACGAACAGCGCGAAAGTATCGTAACCGCGCATTAAGGTTCCCTTAGGTCTTAACCGTTGCCCGACCATCAGGGCATTTTGTATCTTACAGCATGAAAGGAGAATTTTATCATGAAGGGTGACATGAATCTCATTAAGCTGTTTATCCAGGGCGGATGGGTAATGTGGGTGATCCTGCTGCTCTCCGTGGTGTCGCTTACCATTACGCTGGAACGGATTATCGTCGTTTATTTACAGCGCTTTAAGCTTACGCCGGGCAAATTCATCGACGAATTTGCCGCCTGTCTTAAAAAGAACAATGGCGACAAAATGGCGACCGCCGATCAGATGATCGCATACTGCCAGAATAAAAAGCGGCTTGGCTTGTGCGCCGAAGTGTTCACGGCGGGCCTCCAAAAATACAAGGACCCGGTCGCGCGCGCCATGAACCCCAGCGAACTCAAATTATGGATGAAAACCGGTGTTGAGGAGCGCGCCAATATAGAGCTTCCGGCGCTGGAAGCGCACCTTGGGGCGCTCGCCGTTATTTCCAACGTGTCAACGTTGTGCGGTCTGTTCGGTACGGTCATCGGCATGATCGAATCCTTTACCTCCATGGCCAATTCCCCGGGCGGCGTTAAAGCCGATGAAATGGCGGGCGGTATCGCCGTGGCGCTGGTCTGTACGGCCGGCGGTCTGTGCGTGGCCGTGCCTTCGCTTATTCTCTATAACCTTCTCAAGGGTTTTATCGAAGGCTTTGTGCTCCAGATCGAGGACGCCTCCGTAGAAATGATCGATACGCTGGTTTCATAAAGAATGGTTCGAGCGTTAAAAAAATAAACGCACCAACACACTAACGCTCAAACGTACCGAGAAATTATGGCATTGCTTAAAAAAAAATCTAAACCGATGGATAACCTCAACCTGGTGCCCATGATCGACATCACCAGCTTTATCCTGCTGGCGCTCGCGATCCTGGCGATGTCCATGAAAAAAGAGGCGTCGCTTGACAACATCGTAAAGCTGCCGCCGATCCTGCATGCCAACAAACAGGACAAAACCCTTTTGCAGATCTACATCCTGCCGGCCAAAATCCTTGCCGGGGGCTATATCGATCCGGATTCAACCGGCCTGGTCGCCTTTACGGGCAAGGGCAAACCGCCCTTGACGTGCCCGAATTGCGCTCTGTCCTTTCGCGATAAGCAAGGCGTGTATATTCCCGGCGCCCTGCTGGATTTGAGCAAAAAACCGGTGCAGAGTTTACAACAGGAAAAAGAAAAAGAGGTCGCCTCCGGCGGCATGATGATGCCCCCGGCCTATTTGTGTTCGCGCTGCGGGTATGAAATAAGCCCCTATCTTAAGCTCGACGATATTCCCAAGGTCATCGGCGCGAAAAAGAAAGAAGTGCTGGCGGAAATGGTCCGGACCGAAAACTTTTCACGCGAAAAAGCGGGCAAGCCACTGCTTACCAAACAGGAAACCGATGCCATCGAAAAAGAGATACCGCTCATGATCAAGGCCGACGAAAAGGCCTTTTACGGCCGTATTCTGCAGGTGGTGAATATGGCCAAAGACACCGCTTCCGACATTCGGAAATTCGCTTTTATTTCGCTTCCCGAAGCAGCCGAGGAAGTCGTGGAGCGAGCGGCGGCCATCGAAAAGCAAAAGCAAAAATAAAAAGGTCCTCCCATGAAAATACGTACCGATGCCGAGGCCGACGTCAACATTACTTCGCTTATCGACTGCCTCATGCAGTGCATTATTTTCTTCATGGTAATCATGTCGGCCCAGTACATTTTCGGCGTGGCGATAAAGTTTGCGCCGCCCGGCGCGCCTGCCAAGCAGGAAGCTAAAAAGGAAAAACAAGAAAAAAATATCGTGGTTTATGTGCAGTCGGACCTGATCGAAAAAAACCATGCGCTCATCCGCGACGGCGTGGTCAAGCTCAACGGTGAGGACATTGCGCTCGGCGTTTCGTCCGATCCCGCCAAGCGGGACCAGGAGCGCGAAGCCGGTTATAAATACCTTACCTGGAAAATGAAAGAGTATCTTAAGCAGGGATACAAAAAAGACGTGCTTTTAATCCAGGGCGATATGAAAACATATCACGGCAAAATCATGAAGATCGTCGACATCGGCAAGGGCCTGAATATCGAAAGTTTCGCGCTGATTCCCCCGACCAAATAGCGGTCTCCCCGACACTGACTCATGTTCAAGTTCCGCCTTTGCCCTTAAGTGGCAGGAAATCTTCAATCTTTTTTCGCGCCAGCCATCTTATTTGCAAATAACTTTATTCTAAAACAATTTTCTTGACATTTTTAATTTACGATACCATTTTTATTATAGTTTATTTTTGTCAACAGCCCAACAGCCCAACAGCCCAACAGCCCAACAGCCCAACAGCCCAACAGCCCAACAGCCCAACAACAACGAGTAATGCAACCAATGCCGGGCAGGCTGCTGTAAAAACCGTTCTGTGATTGCGAGTTTTTTGCAATCGCAGATATTTTTTGCGGTAGTGCGTGTTAAGCGATAATTCTCATCGCCATGATGAGAATTGTTGTATTTTAAGATATTTGCCCGGATAATTTTTAGAATAAAAAATCGGTAATATTCAAAAAAACTTATCCTTTTTTCCGGAGGTTTTATGTTCAATAAACGCTTTTATGTTGTTTTGGGAGCAGTAATGGTTTTTGGTTCCGCCTTGTTTGCAACCCAGCGGACAGCGGTTCTGGTAACGGTCGTTGAACGCGGGTTTACCAGCGATTCTTCGTCGTATTTTATAAAAACGAGTGAATCCTTAGGTGGCGCCTGTACGAGTAATACATTGTATTGGTCAACTGCAACCGATGCCGGGAAATCGGCGATCGCAACCCTTGGTTTCTTTTTGAATCGCGGAACAAAGGTTAAAATCAGCTATAATGACTCCTTGCAAACCCAAGCTTCTGTGCAGATTTTAGATCCTATTCAATAAGTATAAACGAACAGTGGCAAATTAATTTGGATACTTTTTTACCAGAAAACCTATAAAAAGGCGGCATATACCATGAAGAAAATCCCGGCCAATTTTATTGCAAGTCTGTTATTTCTATTTCTTGGTTCTCAAATATCAAACGCGCAATGGACGGATCTCAACCCGGTATTTACGTGGACTACAACGAACGCTTTTGCAGTGAGCGGCTCAAGCCTCTTTGCAGGCACCAACGGTCTGGGGGTCTATCGTTCTACAAATGATGGCGCCAATTGGACCGAGCTTAATTCGGGCTTGACAAATACAACCGTATTGTCTTTAGTAATGAACGGGAATAATTTCTTTGCTGGCACGCAAAACGGCGTATATCTTTCCACGGATAACGGAATAGGCTGGACTCACGTCAGCAGCGGCTTGCCTTCCTATACCTCGGTTCATTCCATGGTTTTTAACGGCACGAGTCTCTTTGCCGGAACGTATTACAACGGAATTTATCGCTCAACCACTAACGGTACAAGCTGGAGCGCAGTTGACAGTGGGCTGCCGAATGGTTGCGCTGTCTATTCGTTCGCGGTTATAGGGAATAATATCTTTGCGGGAATTTTCGGCTCCGGGGTTTACCGCTCAACCGATAACGGCGCAAGTTGGAGCGCAACCGCCTTGACAAATATATATACGAACGTGCTTGCGGCCGTCGGATCGAATCTATTTGCCGGTTATGGAGGTGGAATTTACAAGTCCACGGATAATGGCGTCACCTGGACACAGCCTGTTGTTGAATTGAACGTATATTCATTTGCCGTTGTAGGAACGAATATCTTCGCCGGGACAGAATACGGTGTCCTCCTTTCCACAGATAATGGTACAAATTGGAGCGGCCAAAGCAATGGATTGACCTATAGTAGTATCTGCTCGTTTGCCGCAATGGGAACTTATCTTTATGCAGGCTCGCTGAATGGTCACGTTTATCGGCTTTCGCTGGCTTCATTGCTTATTCCTGAACCGCCGGTATTAACATATCCTGCCGACACCGCTACGGATATTGCCCTAAACCCTAAATTAACCTGGATTGCGCCGGTCGGCGCAACCTCATATACTTTACAGATAGCTACGGATGCAGGATTTAGCACAATTATTGTAAACCAAACCGGTATCGCTGCGCCTTATTATAATGTAACGGGATTGGCGCTTAATACGGCTTATTATTGGCGTGTTAAAGCCACCAATACGGCCGGAACCAGCTCCTGGGGATCGACTTGGGGTTTTACTACCACCCAGAATAATGTAAACGCAACGATATTAAACGCCAATACGGTAAACGCTTCGATTCAGGTCAACACTCCTCTTGTAAATGCAGCAGATGTAATCCTTACCCATCAACTATCTGCTCCTACCATCACAAGCACAAATATTTCCACGGACCATTTGAATGCATTAACGGTAAGCGCTAATGTAACCGCAACAAGCATAAGTACGGCAAACTTGTGGGTCAGCAATAATTTAAATGGAAACAATATTGGTGCAAGCAATATAACGGGCGCAGATATCGAGGCAACTAATTTGAACGCCTCTACAATAACCGCCGCACAGATATCGGGCGGCGATGGAGAATTTTCGGGGACATTGACGCCGGCAAAATTGGGTGTAGGAATGACATCCTCGCCGGCAGGGGACGCCAAACTGGAAGTATCAGGGATGTCTCTTTTTAATGGAGGAAACGCAAATTTAGGAAACCTTACAAATTTATCATTTTTGCAAAATAGTGCGAAAATGCTTATTGGATGGAACCGTACGGCGGGCGAAGGTGAAGCGGATTTTATTAGCAATCGCAGTTCAACCACAGGAACAACTGGCGGTTTTGCATTTTATGATATTGACAATAGCGGAAGCTTAAGGCAAATAATGAGGATAGTCGGAAACGGCGACGTGCATGTGGACGGCACGATTGGTTGCCGGGAGCTTGTAGTGACGCTTGGGACATGGCCGGATTATGTTTTTAAACCCGGTTATCAGTTAATGCCGCTTGTAGAAGTTGAAAAATATATAAAACAAGAAAATCATCTTCCGGGAATTCCTGACCAGGAGAAGGCGACCAAACAGGGCGTGAGCGTGGGGGAGATGCAGGCTAAACTTCTCCAAAAAATAGAAGAACTCACGCTCTATATGATTCAAATGAAAAAAGAGAACCAGGACCTCAAAGAACGGCTTAGCCGGGTTGAAAAGAAAGCAAATGCCGAGGAGAAATAAAGCTATTTGGTTTACAAAATTTACAAGAGTCCAAATTGAATAAAAAATCCAAAAATCGGAGCAAACAATGGAGCGAGGTTGTAAATTATTAACTATGCTTATGTTGCTGTCTTTGGCAACTGGCATTTGGGCGCAGGAATACGAGATCCAAACCCATCGTGGAAATAGGCAACTTCAAAATTGGAAAAATGAAGGTGGCTCCCCACAGGCAAATCTGGAATCAAAAATCGACCCGAGGAATAAATTTGTAGTGGCTGTCTTTACGCGCCCAATTAACAATGACCTTGTTCGGCAATTAGATTCCGCGGGAGTGAAAGTTATTGATTGTTGGGGGAAGCATAAAGGAGGAATAGCTTATACTCTGGCGATAAGCGAGCAAGGCCCAAAAATCAGCAAGATTTTGAGAAATTGCAGCTTTTTCGTCAATCTCGCAAAGATAGAAAGTGTAGATAAACTTGCTCTGGAATTTACGCCCAAAACAGCCAAAGATAATACCCGAACAATCAAAGCGACCGTTTATTTTCATGTTAATATAACCGCTAATGAAGCTCGCTCTATTTGCAGCGGGTTGGTTGATTCGCTTATTATTGAGCATGAAACAGGGGTAAGCTCTATAAACATTGTCGCATCAATCGAGAATATTCATTTAATTTCAGAAAATCCTATGGTAATGGAAATTGTTCCATACCAAGAACCTAAGCCGCTTCTTTTTTTTGCACGTCAACTCACAGGTATTGACAGCATACAAAACGGTTGCTTTATTCCACAAGAACCGCCATTACGGAATTGGCTTAACAATGTTCAATATACAGGTGATTCTATTATAATAGCCACCAATGAAATTGGAAGAATCAAGCACTTAGGTTTTTGTGAAATTAATTTAAATACAGGCGATACGGTTGTGCGAACTTCCGACTCTTTCGAATTGTATAAAGATTGGACGAACCCTGGGTTCGGATTTGGTTTCGGAGAACACGGTGTGCTTGTGGCTGGTATAGCCGGCGGCAATGGATGGGGCTCGCAGACCTCACAAAATTACCCAGGTTTGCAGCCAAGCCAACTACATGGGGTTGCGCCGAAAGCTCTTTTTACGTTTCATAGGGATTGTGGAGATGTTAATAATTATTCAGTAACTTCAGATATTGGATATTATAACGATGCTGACGCAGAACATGATCGAGTCCTCGCTAATCATGCGATGTTTGTAGACCCAAAATATAACAATGTCGGTGTTTTTGCAGCAGGTAACGCTGGTTCTGGACCGGTAGGAGGGGAATATGGTCTACAACAAGGATATTATTCCCTTCTTGTTAATAACAAAAATGGTATTAATGTTGGGGCGTCTGAAAAAAACGAGGTTACAATCGCTGATTTCAGCAGTATCGGCCCTACACGTGATGGGAGAATAAAACCCGATATAATAGCGCCAGGCAGAGGCAATCTTGAAACGGGATTTTACATCGAGATTGATTCTGTTGCCATAGTTAATAATGGGACCAAATTCGTTTGGAATTTTGGGCCAGGCGAACCTTCCTTTTATGATAAAGATTGGTCATGGCATGTCAGTGATACTGCAACAAGTAACGGGATATTCAGCTTTGTAGCCCATGACCAAAACTATACTGTTAGTCAAGCTATTTTCCCGAGGGATACCTTGCTTTGCAAACCGTATGATACTCTCGTACTCAGATTCAAGGCAACGCCAAGCTATCCAAACCAAGTGGAACGAATGAACTTATTGCTTATGTGGAAAAGGCCCTCTGATAATTCTATGAAAAATAATGGCGGGATAAAAACCCAAATTACTGCCGATGGCAATTGGCAGAATATGCGCATGCCGCTTAATTTCCTTTGGACAAATAATGGTTATGGTGATACGGTGGATCGCCTTAGGCTTGATTTTAATCCTTCAGACGCAGAGGGGGTTTTTACTTGTCAAGCCAATTCCAATGATTATGTTGCAGCGGAAGGGACATCAATAGCCGCTCCCTTTATAACCGGCGTTGTTGCCTTGATGCTTCAAAAGTTTAGAAGTTACTTACTTGATGTAAACACCTATAAAGGAACTTCGTACAATATTCACGATAATCCACCTTGGAATTCAACAATCCGGGGAATACTTATTCATACCGCAATCGACATGATTGACACAGTAGGAATAAGCCATGGTTTAACGAATCCGGAAACAAACCAAAAAGTAACCTATGTAAAAGGTCCTGATTGGGTGACCGGCTGGGGGTTTGTTAATCCCGGAAAAGCATTGAGCTATACGAGCTTCCCTGATCATTTTTTAGAGGATACCTTGGATCAGGATTCAACAAAAACTTATTCATTTACTGTCCCAATATACACTCCCAAACTCCGAGTTACACTTTGCTGGGATGATCCGCCGCCAAGCGGAATTCAGGATCAAACAACAGCGTATAATCGTAAATTGATAAATAATCTTGATCTTTATCTCCGTAACGTTCAAAGCGGAACAATCTATCGGCCCTGGGTTTTGCATGATTCCGGAATGAATGATGGAACAATTCCTCCCAACGGATTAGATTCCGTAATTACGCCAACCATAATCAAAAATGATTCGGCAAGGCATGGTATCGATACTCTCAATAATGTTAGAGTGATTGACATTGACTACCCTGCTGCCGGGCAATGGGAAATTGTTGTTAGCGGGGATATTACTCAAGATCAATCTACAAAACAGGGAATTAACCAGGATTTTTCTCTCATTTATGATATTAAACCGGATGGGCTGAATTTAAATTTTCAACCGGACTCGGTATATCATTTTTCCGGCATAACTGATTGGAAATACAAGTACGATGCTAAATTCTTAAATACGGCAAGTACGCAGATAGATTCTGGGGCGACATTAAATTGTTCCGCTGGCGGAGAGATCCGTATTTTGCCTGAATTTAAGGCAAAACGTGGTGGCAATTTGCATTTTTATATCCATAATTGAGTTAAAAAAGTCAGCAAATTTGCAAAAATGCAGTAAATTAAGATTAGGTTAGAAAGCCTCGTATTATTGGAGGTTAGAATGGTTCATAAAAAGACATATTTAAATATTCTGAAAAAAAAGGCGCCTCAATTAGTCAAGCTTAATTTGATTCTGTTTGCAGCATGCATTTCTTTGTTTGCCTTTCCTATGCAGAATGGAACAAAATGGATTTACTGGCATTTGTATAAAAGTTTTTCCAATTATTCTGATATATATCCATATTTTGCAGACTCAATTGCCGGCGATTCCATCATACACGGGGAAGTATATAAAAAAGTGATTAGGACGAATGTAAGCACGTTCTCTTCCTACTCTGGCATCTACTGCATGAGGGAAAACGGGGACACCGTTTTTGTTTTTGATAGCAGCAGCAACCACGATAAGATTTTATTCAATTTTGCGCTTAAGGCCAATGATACGACAAAATATCATTTTCTTGATTTATTTTCCGTAGCAATCAATCCAAAAAATGAATATGTAAATTACGGTCTAACCATGACGGATAGCATTATCTCCATCGAAACGACTAATTACGAACCTCGTAGAATTATTAAATGGAAAAATGGAATTGGCCAAATTGATGATATCTACCCCAACCCCGAAGGCTATGAGAATGATGGCAGCCTCTTTGAATGTATGACAAACTCTGATATTTTGTATTCAAATTTCGATTTATCGGCAATACATAATATGCCGAAGTCAAATCTCAGGGAAATTTCGATATCTTTAAAAAGATTAAATAAGGGCATCGTGCTAAACTTTAGCTCTCAAGAAAAAAATTGCAGTTTTTTGAAAGTGTTTAATTTAGAAGGTAGAATTATCTTGACAAAACAACTCAAGCCCGATCAAAAAAAACAGTTTGTCGATAATTTACCAAAAGGGATGCTGATATTTTCTATCCATTCGTCCGGCAATGACGTTCAGCGGATAAAATATCTGAATTATTAGATGTACAATGGCCATTGTTAATCAATCAATCAAGCACTGCTCTCATTTTAATCCTGTTTTGACAATATCCGCGAAAGTATCCCTACCGCATCCGCTTTGTTAAGCGGCTTTGCGCCTGCCGTGCTGCGCATTTTGCCCACCCCGCCCTGCGGCAAATATTTAGGATAGGCCTCAAGGGTAAGTTCCGAAACCACTCCCCGCATGCATAATAAAAAGCCTTTGCCGTTAAAGGAAGCGGCCGGGAGGTCCCAGGCCTTGGGCGCTGGCCCGTTGACCCCGACGACGTTTACATAAAGAAAATTGTAACTGGCGGAATCAACCGCCGTATCGTGATAGAAATAGGTATGGGGAATCGCCAGTTGCTTATCTGTTGTAAAGGTGTCCAGGAACGCCGGCTGGGCCGCAAAGCTACTCCCGTTGTAATAATATCTCCGGCATTCCACGCCATACCAATCGGCATCGCCATGCCAGGTCACCATAAGGTCCGTATTTAAAGGAATGCGCCGGCGCAGACTGTCCGCGGCGTAAATTCCAAAAATGTTAACGCTGTCATAGATAGCGCCCTTGCCGTCCCGGGCGGCCAGGGAATCGATGACGGAGGGAAGTGCTACCGTATCCCTGAGAGTATCCTCGGTCGGCAGGCCGGCGCTGCCGTCGGCAAAATAGGAAACGGGTATAGCGCAGCGGTATTGGGCGGCGGTATCGAAAAAGTACGCGGAATACTCCGCTGCGGGAATGTTCATAGGGAAGAAACCCGGCATATAGCCGCCGGCAAACGGCGATAAGAAACGGTTATCGACCGGCACGAGTAAGTTGTTATTGACGGATAAACGGAGATTGCGCAGAGGCGGATTTGCGGTTACGGAAAAATATGCATAACAGGTGTCCGCATACACGGTATCCAGCCTTGTCGTCCGCACCCGGATTCCGCCGACCACAAGGCCGACCGCTGCGACCACGGGGTTGCCGGAAGCAACCCTGAGCGTGTCGGTATGGTTAACGACCGATACGATGTTTTTTTGGGTGGTGCACAAAAGGATGCAACTCATTGCTAAAAGACCGGAAATAAACAACACGCGGGGAATAAATCGCACAAGTAAAGACGCCATAAGGGCTCCTTTAGCGGGAGGAATGCAGGGCTCCGGCCGCCCGGTTGCCGTTTAAGGGATCGCCCACGGCGTCCCAGTTGTCAAACGAAAAGCCTATCGTAAATGTAAAGCGGTCGCCGCCCAGGGGCCGCGCATAGGTAAGCCCGCGGTCCCAGCGCAGCGATACGGCCATGGGGTAGGAATTAAACGAGAGCGCCTCCAGGCGCAGTTCCGCCCCGGCGGAGGTAATGGTTTGGTTTAAAAACCAGTCGCGCCATTGCGCGGAGCTCCAGGAGGCGCTCGCGGCAAGCGTTTGCAGGGCGCCGCCCCAGGCGCCGTTCAGGCAACCGTAGAGTTTGTCCAAATAGAGGAAACCGAGGCCGCAATCAAGCGTGCGCGGCCCGATGGGAAACCGGTACGATACGGAGGCCGTGGCCACGGCGTTGCCGGTGAGCATCAGGCGCTGGCGCGGCACCGGTATGGAATCAAAGGCGCGGCCCGTGGAATCGCGCGCCTGCGGCGGGATCGACACCAGTTTGTAAGCGGTATCGTTGTAAAAATAGGCATACCCCGGAATGGTATTGCCGACCTCATAATAAACCGGCACCTCGCTCAAGCCATGCTGGGCAAGCCCCCGCTTACTCGCATCGGTCAAGCTAATCGCCGCGGCGTTCATCTCGGCATAGAGGGCGTGGCGGTCGTACCAAGGGGCGCTTATACCCAATTTTAGCGCGGCGTCAACTTCATGATACCGGTAATTATCATACTGCTCCCGGCCGTTCTGGTCGAAGCTGTTTTCGTCTTTTAAGGCATCCTGGTCCCAGAAATCGTATCCGAGCCGCGCCGCCAGTCCCAGCGGCGAAATATTCATGCGGGTATTCGGCTCCTGCGAAAGCAGGCTCGCATAGAGGCCGATTTTGGACCCTTTGGCGAGGTTATAAGGAAAGTCCGCCCCGAAAACCTCTTTACCGGCAAGATAAATATCGTACCAGTTAAGGCCGCCTTTTGCACCCACGGAAAAGCCGCCGCCGAAAGGGTAGCTTACCGCAACGTCAAGGTCGCGCACGGTCTGGCTGTAATCGAGCGCTTGTGATGCCTGTTCGGCCTCATTAAAAAAAGTGCTGCGGTCGGCCACGGTGCGCTGTAAAAGCTGGGCGCTCAGGTCAACGGGCAATACCTGAGTGGAACCGAAGATCCCGCCTTCGTACGTGCGGTGCGGATCGATGAAGCCGCGGTCAAAATTTAAAAACTGGAATATCTTCTGCGGCTCAAACAACAAATATCCTCCCAGCATGGTGCCGGTTTCAACCCAGGAGAAGGGATCGTAAACATTGACAATAACGCCGCCCTGAAGCACCGGCAGGCCCGCGAAGGGATTATACCCTTGCGGCATGTTTTCCAGAATAAGCGTGGGCATAAGCAGGAACTGGTGCGGCACATGATGATATAACCGGGGCGCACCGCTTGACGTTTTGGGAATATCCAGGGGTTCAAAGGCCCGCGCAGATACGGCCGCCGTAAGGACCCGGCGATCCAGCGGACGGATCGTGTCGATGCAGTTAATGGCGTAGCCGCCGGAATCGTAATCGGCGAACGCCAGGCGGCCCGTATCGCCGGAAACGGCGGGCATGAAAGCGCCGCCGATAACATTGGTCAACTTTTCGAGCGCGCTGTCGGCAAAACAATAGCGGTAAATATTAAAAATGCCGCTCCGGTCCGAAGAAAAATATAGATAGGCGCCGTCGCGCGAAAAGCGCGGGTCGCGGTTGTCGTAGGCACCCGGATTAAATATTTCAAACCGCTGCGTGAGCGTATCGTAAATGCCGATCTTGCGCGTATGCGTATCGATATAACTAATGGCGATGCGATGGCCGTCGCCGGACCAGTCGATGCTGAAGATCGTGGCAATGGCCGAATCGGCCTCCTGGGGCAGCGGATAGAGCAGGGTGGTCTTTTTGCCGGCCGTGTCGCAGATTCCCAGATAAAATTTGTCCACGTCGCGCTTGTAAAAGGCGAGCATGTCGCCGCGGGGCGAAAAGGCGGCGCCGAAGGCGCTCATTTTTTTAGTAACCTGGCGCTCGGTTTTTTTGGGGAACAAGACAAAATGCTCTTTTTCCGGCGGCAGCGAATCGATGAACACGTCGCGCGCATGCCAGCCGCCTTTACGGGAAGGCAAGGTTGATTTTCCGGATTTGGTGCTGGTATAGGCGACTAAGCCGCCCCGGGGCGAAAGGTCGTAGAACGAACCGATGTTCATTTCGGCTTTAATGCGTTTATCTTTGGGAATGGTGTCGGCAAAAGAGTAGGAATAGAGGCTTTTAAAAGAATAGGCATAATCGTTTTTGCCGTTGGAAAGAAAATAGAGCTTTTTACCGTCCACCGAAAAACGCGGCCAGACATTGTCGAAACCCTCCTTGGATATTTTTTTACCGGTCACAAGGGGCCCGAGGGATTTAGTTTGGTCCTGGTAATGGGTTTGCGCGTCCTGCTTCCACTGCTTATAAAGCTGTTCCATGGATATCCCGAGCACGGTCTTGACGGCGGCGTTAAAGCCAAAGCGGTAAAACGGCGCGCTTTTACGCAACATCTGAACGACTTTTTCATAGCCCCATTTTGCCTCGATAAAACGCACTAAGGCAAACCCCTGATTATACGATTTTTCACTCTCGTCTTCGCGTCCCGCAAAGGTGGCCATGCGCTGCGGCGATAAGAGAAGGTGGTCCAGCACCATGCTGCGCAGGACCATATCGCGGTGCGTGTCCCAACTGTCGCCTTTGTTGCGGGTACTCTCGAACTGGGCGATGCCCTCCGAAAACCAGTGCGGCAGGTTGTCCGATCCGAGCACATGCATCACGCGCCCTTCCACGGGTTGGTTCGGGGCATCGAAATATCCCAGTTGTAAATATGGAATGTGCGTGCCGTATTTGAGCGCGGTGCGGATGGAAACATGGTGCGCGAACTCGTGCGCCACTACGTCGGGCAGCCAATCGGGCGTGCCGCGCAGATCGTAGTCCATGGCATTGGTGTAAATGTTGATTATATTGCCGACCGTGGAAGAAAATCCGTTGCCCAGGCCCGGATCGTCGTTGCTGACGATCACTTCCACTTTTTCCGGCAGGGGACAATGATAGGTGTTGGTATAAATGCCGTACAAGCGCTCGATAATATCGGCGATCCGGCGGGCGACGGCCTCGCTGCCTTCGGGGTAATTAATAATCGTGTGGGCGCTTTGGATGGTAAAGAACTTTTGGCCCCAGGTGTTGGCCCGGTCGTGCGCCGACGATGCGGTAATCGCCAGGACGATTGCAAGCGCCGCGAGGATACATACCCGGAAGCGGTTAAATTTAATGTGCAGATCCATAAACGATTCGCTTTGGGTACGATTCGTAATTTCGGCATCGGAACGGTAGTTACTTTACAACTGCCATTTTCCAGTATTTTACATGCGGCACGCCGTTTACGCGGGCGGCCAGGCGGCAGCGGTAAACGCCGGGGCCGATATGGTCGAGCGCCAGGGCGTGCTCGTTATAATCCGGATACGCGCCCGAAAGCTCCTTTACGGAATAGACGCAGAACCCGGTATAGGTGAAAATATCCAGCCGCACCTCGGCGGCCGGGCCCGAAAATTTGTATTTGAACATGGCGATCGGGCTGCCCTGGGTGGGATTGGGATAACTGTGAAAGGTTATCGGGTCGGCCTCTTTAAGCGCGGCTGCGGGCGCGGCGCCGGGGTAAGCAAAGGTCCGGCCGGCCGAATACCCGGTCTGCGCCCAGAGCGCTTTTTTGCCGACGATGTCGGGCGGCGCGCGCCAGCGATAGGCCAGGCCGTTACCGGCGATGGCGATTACGTCCATGCTGTCGCTGTTGTCAAGATTCGCCAGGAGCGGCCCCGTGGCCAGCGGGGCGCCGGCCGAAAAGGGCCAGTAGGATTCTATGATCTGGCCCACGTTGCCGGTGGTGATGGTTTGGTGGGGACGCACGGCCTGGGCATTAACGGCATCCACAAAACCGCCCCATAAAACCAGGGGCGGCACGAGCGAATCGTTGAGCCGCAGCATGGTATCGATCATGGTAGGCCGCAGGCCGGAAATAGAGTCGCGCAGGCTGTCCGGCCCGTAAACGTAAACAATGGTGCCCTTCTGCCGGTCGGCGCGAATAATATGCGCCAGCTTGTAGGTTTCGTGCTCGCCGCTCATGGTGGAAAAAACCGTGAGCGGCTTGCCCGCGCCGTCCTGGCCTACGGCCGGGCTAAAGCGCACGTTGCCGCGCAGGTACCAATATCTTTTGTCAAGATATGCCGGCCAGCCGTCAAGCAGCGCGCCCTTGTGGTTAAAAGCGTAGATGCCGTTGGCGCCGCCCACCACAATGTCCAGAAACCCGTCGCCGTTAATGTCCGCCAGCACCGGCGCGCTGCCGTTTACGGGCAGGTCGGCGCGCGCAGTGGAGGTACCTTCGTGGTAGAGTGAAGCCCAGTCGCTGGGGTCCGCCGTCCAGGGCGCCATGAGCGCGCCGCCGGCACGATAGACCCATAAGCCCTGGCGGCTGTCGCACACCACGACTTCGTCGCTGTCGTTATTGTCAAGATCGCCCGCCGCAAGCGTATAGGGGCCTATGCCGCCGCGCACCGGCGCCGCGGCCGTTACCCGCAGGGAATCGGCACTTACAAAAGAGATCCTGCCGTTAACCTGCATCACCGCCAGCATGTCGTTTGCATGCGGCAGAGCGGCCAGGGCGCATACGGCGCGTGCCGAATCGAGCCGCAGCGAATCGACGACGCCGGTGGAATCGCCGAAAATCAGCAAACCGTTTTCGCAGCCCACGGCCCAGCGCGTTCCCGCAAAATTGCAGACGTACGACGAGGGCCGCGCCGGTAATTTGAGTGAAATAACGGCCGCCTCGGAAACGGCCGAGCGCAGGTAAAGAGAGCTGTCGGAAAGGGGCACATAAACTTTATTATTTATGACGGTGGGGAACGAAAGGGGGCCATGCAGGCTGTCAAGATAGGTGACGGTATCGTAGGCGACCACGGGCGTGGCTCCGCTCGAATCGCGCAGGGTGTCGCCGTTCCAGTTGCGCGCGGCGACCAAGGCGACTCGCGTTCCCAGGCTTTGCGCGCCCGCGCCTGTTGCCGGCCAGCAGTAGAGCAGGCCATGGCGCGAAACGGCCACGACTTCCCGGCCCGCAATGCCCGGCGCCAGGTCGCAGGCAACGGGTTCAAACATACTGTCCGGCACGCAGCGTTTGGGCCAGGAAGGGGCGGAAACATTTTTGGCCACGCTCACCAGGAAGGCGCTGTCGACATAATTAATGACCTCCGAGTCGCGCACCGCCTGGATTTCGTTCCCGGCATGATTGTAGCCCGAGGCGGGCGTTATGCCGAATGTCAAGAAACTCTGGCCGCCGTCGTTGGCCCGGGTGGAAGGCCGCGTAAACGGGCCGAACCCCGCGACCGTGTCCGAGCGGAATTGCGAAACACTCACGTGCGGAAACACGTCCGCGCCGCCGCCCACATCGTAGACGATCTGGTAATAATTGGCGAAGGTTATGCCCATATCGGAAACGCCGTCCGCTTCAACCAGCCCGATCCCGCGATAGGTGGAATCGGCATTTACGGCGTTGTTGCTCAGGCGGTCGCGGATTACGGTTTCGTCAACGTGCCACACCACCACGCCCGAAGCCGGGACACCCACATCGTAATTGCGGACCGAATCGATGCAATGCGCTTCGTCCGCGGAAACCGATATTACGGCCGCATTGAGCTTGATGGGATTGGTCTGGTCCAGCACATGCACCCACGACGAGCCGATCTGGATGGAATCGTAGCGGAAAACGGTGTCGCTGCCGCCCAAATTCCGCTGACGGTTTTCGAGCAGAAAATATTCGTGGTCGTTAATGGGCACTAAAAGAATGGTGGTGTCGCCCGGACCGGCGGCGCTCACCGCCTTGAGCCGGTAGGGCAGGCCGGCGCCGATATCGGTGACCACGGGTTTGTCCCATCCCATAAAGGCCCGCACCCAGGCCGACGGCCAGGGCGGAATAAAGCCGTTGCCGGCCGAATACCCGTAATAATCCATAATGCAGAATGCGCCCACCGCGGGCAAGCCGCTTCCGGTATTGAATAAATCCGGGATGCCGAGCTGGCGCGCGATTTGATTGATGATAATGCCGTGCACGCCCCAGTTGAGGCCGTCCTGGTTGGAGGTCTCCGCGGTGAGCATAACTTCGTCGAGCAGAATGTTTTTGCCCGAGGCGCCCGCCACGCTCACGCCCGCCTCGGCAATTTTGAGGGAATCCTTGAAAAATTTAAACGTCTGCGGAGTTATGAACCAGTCGATCATGTCGGCCGGGCTATTCTGGAGTTGATCGGTTAAAAACGATGAGCCCGCGTGCATAATCATGATCGCGGCGCGATGGCCGGAAACCGTGTCGCGCAGGGTGCCGTCGGGGTTTTGCACGAGCGTGGCGAAGGGCGAGGCGCCGCTTAGGTTGCCGCCCGCGCCGGCGAGCGCGTCCTTGACAAAATGCATAAGACCCACGGTCTTGCGGAAACTGTAATCGTCGTAGGTTTCGCTCTTTTTCTTGCCGCCCGGCGAGTAGTAGATCATCTGGTGAGGCACGGCGTAGGCGCGGTCCTCGTCGCGGCCGGCGGGCAGAATGCGGAACTGGAGCACCAGGCTCCCGCGCGATACGGTCTTAAAGTAATCGGCGGCATACTGCAATTGGTGCGCGCAATACACGGAATCGTGCGGCAGTTTGTCGTATTTGTAAACAGTGTCGCTCTTGTAAAACCCGAGTTCGGCCGCGTCGCCGCCGCCCAGGAGACCGAAGAGCCCGTTGCCGGTGGTAAGGTCCGTGGAATCGCGCATAAATTCCACGCGCAGGACGATAATCATGAGCGTATCGGGGGTGTTGCGTTTGGAGAAGCTTATCGACCAGTTGTGGTCGGCCGCGGTCTCCAGCAGTTTTTTCTGCGATACGGCGCGGGCCAGGTATTTATCGGCCGACCAGGCCGCGGCCTTGACGGAAAAGAAACAGGCGAACAAAAGCAGAAGTACCGTCCCCAAAGGTCCGGCTGTTTTATGCAAAATTTGGTTGTACTGCAAATGTTCCTCTCGGATGATTAGAGCGCTGGTGTGTTAGTGCGTTTCTTTTTATTGGTTATTTCCTAACACAGCAAAGCCGGAAAAAAGATACTATGGAAGGGGTTAGCCACCCCTTAGACCCGCCAAGGAAAATGCTTCTTGAAGTTAAAAGATAAAAACCCGACATTGCTTGACAAAGGTATCATGCCTGCACGAATACTGTTTGTGTTTTTAGCTATAATAAGCATTTTCCTTACGGGATATAAAGGGCGGAGCCCTTTCCAACTCAAACGCTCGAACGTTCTTTTTATCGTGCACTAAAACCTGAATATCAGTGAGTAGCGCTGCTGCTGATTGCGCATTTCAGACCCTTTGGGGGAATAAATATAGGACCAGTCGAAATTGAGATTGCCGTAGCGAATGCCGAGGCCCGGCGTTAATTCGTGACGCTGGCCGTCCCGGTCGATCAGGCCGCCGATGCGCAGGGCGATCATGTTGATATACCAGAATTCGGCGCCGAGACTGTAAAGGACCTGGTCCAGTTCATTGCGCCAGCTTTCGTCGGGATTATTAATGAGATCGGTGACGATCGCCTTGTAAAAAGGATCGGGCTGGCCGTCGGGATAGGTTTTAACGATCTCGCGATAGATGTCGGTAAGCACTTTAAAATCGAACACCGGCGTCTGGATGGCGCGGTAGCAGAGTCCGAGCCGGGCGGTAAACGGCAGCGGGTCGGGGCGGTTGGGATCTTCATAGTAAATCGGCGGCCCCATGTTAAAGAGGCCAAAACCTATATCCAACCCCGGAAGCCCTAGGTTTCGTTTAAGCAGCGCGGCGTCGATGGCGAAGGTCTGGCCGATCCCCATGCCGTTGGCAAGGCCGCTGGCAAGCACGCTGTAAATATATTTGGCATTAAGGCCCAGTGAAAAATCCTGTTGCACGGCAAAACCGTAGCTCAGCGAGAAAACGCTTTCCCAGGCGCGTGAATTGCCGAGGACTTTGCCGAATTCGTCCGTGAGGTCGTACGATCCGAAATTGGTAAAATTAATGTTAAAACCGAGCGTGCCCCATTCTTCGGTCGGCCACACGAGCGCGCCGTAACTGTGCCAGAGATCGGGCAGTTTGGCCGCGGGCAGCAGGGGCTCGTAAAAAAGTTCCACCTGGCGTTCCGCATATTCAAAACGGTCGATACCGCCTTCGCTGGCGATCCAGACGTCGTTGCCCTGCACCGCAATCGCGGCGATACGGTCGCCGGAGAGCGCGTTTTTGGTGTGGTAGGCTTTCCACTGCGGCGGCAGGCGCACCGGGTTTCCGTTTTTGTCAATATCCGTTTTGCCGGGGGTGTACAGAATGGCGCCGCGGTCGGTGGCGATCCACATGCGTCCGTTCGGATAGGGCGCAAACGCCGCCGTCCGGCTCTGACCGAATTTGTACCGTTTCCAGGACTTTTCGTTCCACAGGGTTATGCCGTTGTCGCCGCCGACCCAAACCGTGGAGTCCTCCGTGCAAAAGAGCGCGCTTACGGCGACGCTCACCAGGCCCTTACCGGTATCATAAAACGTCCAGGCCGAATCGCGGTACACCAGCAGACCATGTTTACAACCGGCATAAATAACGTTTGAGGGGCCCACGGCCACCGCCGTAACGGCGCTGTCGGCAGGGGCCGGGGGCAAGGGCAAGATCTTAAAGGTTCCGTTTTGCAGCGTGGCGACCCCTGCCGTGGTGCCGACTACGATCAGGCCGGCCTCGCGTCCCGCAATGGCCGTGATCCGGTCGGCCGGCAGCCCGTCGCGCATGCTGAAACGGGTCCAGACCGAATTCTCGTTGCGCCACAGGCCGTGCGCCGTGCCGACCCAAAATTGGTCTGTTTCGTCAAGCAGCAGGGCGGTCACGCTTTCCTTGACGGCCACGGAAAAG
>JAQUMP010000008.1 GCA_028718065.1 Chitinivibrionales bacterium
TTGCCGACTTCGCCGCGGCTGAAGGCCAGCAGGTTCTTTACCAGATCGGAGGCGCGGTTGCCGGCCACGGCGATGGTTTCGGCGTATTTTTTGATTTTGTCTTCGCCCGCCTGCATCTGAATAAACTGGCTGTAGCCGGAAATGGAGGTAAGCAGGTTGTTAAAATCGTGCGCCAGTCCGCCCGCTAATTGGCCCAATAACTCCATGCGCTGGGCCTTAATAAGCTGCTCGTTAAGGCGCTTGGTTTCCGTAATGTCTACACCGATGCCGGCCACGCCCGCCATTTTTTTATCCGAGTCGAAAATGGGGTAGGTGTTAAAGGCCGTGCATTTCCATTCCCCGCTCTTGGTCTTAAAATGGACCTCCTGCAAACGGGTCTGGCCGGTAAGCAGGTTCTTGAGCAGGCGGTCGACATCGAACTCCGCCTCCGGCGCAACAAGCTGGCCAAAGTGCATTGTCTTAAGTTCTTCTTCGGTATAGCCACATTGCTCTACCATAGCAGGATTGGCGTAAATAAAATATCCCTTATAGTTAAGCGCAACGATAATGGCCGGTGAATTTTCGTAGAGCGCGCGGTAGCGGTCTTCGGCCATAAAAAGCTGGCGCTCGATTTTTTTTGCTTCCGTTATGTCGCGGATGGTTATTAAAAAACCGGGAGCGCGCGTATCGCTGGGGATCCAGATGCAATTAGTCTGCCCAATACGTTCAACTCCCTCTTTTACGACAATGCCGAGTTCGCGGGTTATGGGAATGCCGGGAGAGCGGCGGCAGCAGATAGTCATTTCCAGAAAATCGGCCATGGAGCCGTGGTTCGAGAGAAACGAGCGGAATTTGGTATTGGTGGTTTCTTCGGGTTTTGTTTGGACCAGCAAATTAAAAGCATCGTTGGCAAAGGTGATCTTGCCGTCTTTATCGAGCCAGATAACAGCTTCGCCCATGTTGTGCATGATGTGGGAATAAAAATCCCTTAAGTTAAGAATTTCTTTATATTGCGTTTGAAGGTTACGATGGGCTTCATCCATGTGCTGAACAATTGCTTGCTGATCTTTGAAGCGGAAGAAGAAGAACGATTTTATTTTATTTATAATACTTGGTTCAGGTGTCCATTGCATTTTATATTGACACTCTCGGCCATTTCCGCGGGGGGAACAACATAATTCCGTTATTTTTAAATTTATTAATCCCTTCTTTTTAAATGTTGAGAATGTCCATCCTTTATTAAAGTCACACATTTGTGTTGAATAATACTCTGGAATTATTGGCTGAAAAAATATATCGAATTCTCCGTTTTTGATAATATTTGCATGAACATTCAGGTTCCTATTTGAATATCGTCTTGTAAAAGAAGGGGTATATTTTAGGATAAGTGGGAGTGGCGCAATCTTTAAAAAGAAAGGCAAAAATGCATTAATTTCATTTTCAAGAATTTCGCTTGCAACTTTGGTTAAAATACCAGGTTCATTACCAAGGGCAGTTTCTAAATTTGAGGCTAATTCTGTCCAAATTAATGGATTTATCCATTCGTTGGCGTTTTCCAATATCTCCTTTGAAATTGAAAGACCTTGGGTAATATCAAGCAAATTATGCAGCTTCGCATATTTTATTAATAAATGCGTCGTATAGCAAGATACTTTAATATCAATACTATTCATAATTTGCCTAATGTGATTAGCTTTTATTTAAATAAAAAGAATCCCACTCCCTTAATATTTCAGGAGGTAAATTATCTACGAAGGCTTCAAGTTTTTTCATAGTATCAAAGGCAACCTGGTAAAAATATCCAAGGTACAAGGCTAAAGCAAATTTGTGATAATTAGAATGAAATTTGAAAACGATCATGATTATATATTTCCAAAAATCTAATTGATATTTAGAAAGAATTCCTTGAAATAGAATGCTTCGGAATACTCTCTTAATAAATAAATTTGCGGGAAGCGAACCTTTTTTGCCAGGAATCACATACGAATCATTCCAACGATCGATCCATTTAACACATCGAGAAAAGTATTCTTTTGAATTGTAAATGGACTTTGTGAATCTCAAATAATTGTTATATAATTTAATAGGATGCATTTTAAGAATAATATTTGATCGGAATGATTTACTCAAGGAATCTCCGTCTTTACTTATCCGATTTTCTTTAAGCATTCTAGTATAAAGCTTTGTTCCAGGAAAACCCAATAAGATTGACATGCCCGATATTGGAATTAACGATTCTTTAACGAATTGGATTTGATGGTCGACAGAAACATCCGTCTCGCCGTCGAATCCAATGATCAATCCTGCAAAAATACCCATGCCATAATCCTGAAGGGTTCTAATCTTATCTGCCATATTTTTTCTTAGATTTTGATTTTTATGAACCGAAGATAGTAAGTCATCATCGACCGATTCCACGCCAAGAAACATCATGTTCAAGCCGATTTTAGTCATAAGCTCTAATATATCGACATGGTCGGTAACTTCTAATGAACATTGAGATAAAAAGTCAAAAGGATAATTATTTTCTATTTGCCAATCCCGTATCCCCATTAAAAGATTTTTAAATTCATTCTTTTTATCCGGATTGTTAATGTTGCCCATAAAATTATCATCAACAATATATACCGTTTTCTTTTCGCCTAATTTTAATAACAGATCTAACTCTTGAATAATTTGGGGAATATTTTTTCTTTGGAATGTTCCATAAAGTGGAATTTCTTGGCAAAAATCGCAATAATGGTGGCAACCGCGGGAAGTTTGAATAGACAGATTAAAATATTCTTTAGGGTTGACTAAGTCGTATCTTGGCAAATTTGTTTTCTTTATATCCGGATGACCATTTGCACGGTAAATATTTTTTAGAGTCCCTTGTTCCATATCGTTAGAAAGAACTTGTCCGAGTGTTTTAGTTGTTTTCGAATCGGCAAGTGCATAGCTTTCGATTTCACCGATTACTTTAATAATGGGCTCATTTTCAAAAACATGTTCCAATGTTGATATTAAGGGCCCACCAATGATAATAGGCTTTTTAAAAGGTCTTAGAAATTGAATGATTCTTTCTGCAGAAAATCGCTGGAGAATATTGACAGAAATTAAGAAAAAATCATTCTCCTCGCATAAATCCTGTGTTATAGGTTTAGTTCCATCATCAATTAAAGTGTAATCCCAATTGTTTCCTAATTCAGCTGCAACATAGATAAGTGATAATGGGAAAAAAAGACCTTTTGAACCAAAAACATTGCTCAATGGATTAAAATCATAATATCCTTTATCCGTTTCCGGCCAAATCAGCAATACTTTGTTTTTATTTTGGGACATTTTTATTTTGAAGCAATTTTTGAATATTGACGGTTTAACAAGCCATCATTTGCTTAATTATTAGGATGTATGCTAAGTGATTGACTAACAAAAGCATTCTATCATTTAAGCGGACTATTGTCAATAATATTCTGGACTAATGCGCTTTGCCGGCAAAGATGAGGGAAAAAAAATTGCTGGGGTTGGCTTTTGAACGAAATCTGTTTTTTAAGAGGTTGGGATTAGGCTGGCAGATAAAGCGGAAAACTTAACCTCATCACCAACCCATGCTCCCCATTATTTAACAGGTTCTTCGACACCACCGAAATCGTCCCGCCGTGATTTTCGATAATGCTGCGCACAATCGACATTCCAAGTCCATGCGAGCCGCGGCCTTTGGTAATCCCTCACATTTTCGTTTTCTGTTGCGGATCAAGCCCGGTAACTAATTTGTCGATGATTGCAATAAGTTTTTGCGCCGTTTCCAGCGCCTTTCTCGCTTCTGCGATATTTGCCGTATCGGTGGAATCATAAAAAAAGATATTCCGTTTCTTTCTGAGTTTTTCGAATTGCATGACGACAAGGTCGTATTGCTCGCCTAAAATCATTCCGGTGATCGTTACCACCGTTTTGTGCTGCTGCCCGTCTACCGGCAAATATCCTTGAGCAAAAAGGAGCGCCCTGCCGGCGCGAAGCATGGCTTGGTAAGCGATTGTCGCGGCCCATTCCGGATCGTTTTCCAGGACAAGAGAGAATGTTTTTAAATCTTTTTTCGCCCGGCGAATCTGGTTGTGGATTTGCCCGAAATTTGCCGTTTGCTTTTTAATCAGGCCTTTTTGCAGGTAAGAATTAAAATCCATTAGATTTTTCCTTTGAGCAGAATATACTTGTCACGTAATATTTCGCCCAGAAAAGCATCGCGCGACTTGATCTTACGATTGAATTCGGGCCGAAGAAATATCCGGTAATTTATTTCCCTCTTTATTTTTTGTTCAACCGCGTGCAAAGCGGCAATAATTTCGTCTTCGATCTTTTTGCCTTCTGTTACTAAAAGTAAATCGATATCGGAGGCGGGAGTGAGCCGGTCTTTGGCATAGGACCCGAAAATCAGGGCAGTCTTAATTGGTCCGCTTTTTTCCGCGAAATCCCGCAAAAGGCCCTCTACCCCCGTTATTTTATTAACGATGCTGCGGATTTCACTTAAGAATGGATAGGTTTTATTAATGGAAAAAAGCCGCTGATTGGCTTTGTTGCGGCTTATAAGAATCCCGCTTTTTTCCAGCGCATTGATGCCGCGTTGAAAAACACCTGGTTTTTTGGACAGGCTTTCGCCGATCCGGCTCAGGTTAAATTCTTCGCCCGGATGCGCAAAAAAAAGCGCCAGGGTTTCCAACTGATTTTTGGAAAAAAGAGCCAAGTTATGCCTCCTGCATAATACTTTATGCTAATGGCATAAGTTTGTCAAGAATATCCAGGATTTTTCATGCAAATAAATCATGAAGCGCCCGACGAAATATACAGCGAAAAATTCAAATTCATCATCAACCCATGCTCCCCATCATTCTTTAAATTCTTCGACACCACCGAAATCGTCCCGCCGTGATTTTCGATAATGCTGCGCACAATCGACATTCCCAGGCCATGCGACCCGCGGCCTTTGGTGGTGTAGAATGCCTTGAATAAATTATCCATGGTTTGCTGCGAACAGCCGTCACCGTCGTCTTCGATGGAAATATTTAAGGCGTATCCCTTTTGGGAAAAAGTAATGGTAATGTTTTTGGCATTGGCTTGCAGACTGTTGTTAAGAGCATTTACAAAGACCTGTTCGATTTTCTGGGCATCGCCGGCTATTATATGCTCCGGCATTGCGCCGAGGACTTTAATCCGGTCTTTTTTTTCTTTTTCCGAAAAATGAGTCTCGATTGTTTTTTGCAAACATTCAGGAACATTAAAGGGGTCTTTTTTGCCGGACATTTTGGCCTTGGAAAAATCGTTGAGCTGTTCGCTAAAGGAGATTAGCTTTTTGGTGACCTCGTTGATCGCTTTTGCAGATTCTTTTGGTGCGTTGTTTGTATCAATATCTTCTTCCAAGCTCGACGAATATCCCGCAAGCGTAAAAAGATAATTTTTAATTTCGTGGTTTATCATGGCCGTAGAGCTGCCGACTTCTTTAAGCGCGCTGGCTTCTTCCAGTTCACGATAGGCGCTCTTGAGTTGACCGTAGGCATTTTCCAGTTTTAAATTAATCGAACGGATTTCGTTATATTGGTCTTGAAGTTTGTTGTGGCTTTCTTCCATGTGGGCAAGGATTGTATGTGGATCGCTGGACCGGAAGGAAATAAAATTTAGTATTTTGAAAAATAGGGTAGGAACAGTCTTCCAGGATATATGGAGATGACAGGCTTTTGCATCGCCTTTGGCCGCACAGGTTACTTCTTCAATTTTTATATTTTTGAAACCCTTAAACTCTAATGTGGCTAAGGTCCCGCCTTTATTAAATTCGCAAATCTGGGATGAATATTGGGTTTTGTCGAACGGTTCGTAATAGAGGTCAAGGGTGCCGGTTTTTAAATCCAATTTGGCTGAAGTAAGCAGATTTTTATTAATATTTTCTTTCATATGTTTCCCGATGCTTTTTATTAAAATCCGCGAGGGAACGATTTGCAAAAAGAGCACCTGAAAACTTGGCGTTTGCGATTTTGTTATAGAATATCCTGCGTTAAAAAGAGCATTAGGATCTTCCGAACGTGCCTTTTGAAAATTTATTGCCAATGTGTTCCATGTTTCAAAATCGGTCCATTCGTATCGATTTGATAAAGTTTGAGCGTGCTGCTCGATATCTGCAAAAAGTTGCAAATCCGGTATGTGCATTTCCTTTGCATACGCAATGAATAATGACGAACTTTGACAAGAAATAATTTTGTTATCCATGATTTTAATGGCAATTCTTATTTAGACGAATGGGAACTTCACGCGCCATTGATTCCATCATCAAAATCCTCGGAAATCAAACCTTAATCTTATTCGTAAATTATCCGCTTGCGCCAAAAATCCCAACCGTAAGGTCGTGAGGCTCACTCCATCAAAACGCCCATGCCGACACCAACAGGCCCAATTTTCCCTCGGCCCGGAATTTCCGGGTGCTCTTTGGCTTTAGGAAATATAATGCTTTTTGGGATGATCTATTCAAAAAATGCTTTGCACACATGGTCGCAAAAATTAATGCCAAACCGCTTCTTTATTGTCCCACATTTTGTTATCGCATGTTCCCGCTGCCACGGGCTCTATAAATCGCCTGATTTTTTCCATTACCAACGGGAAGTCACTGGAATATTGCAGGTCGTTTCGCGCAAGGAAACCCTTCCATAACGCGGCAAGATGGGAATCGTCGGCATATTCCCGTTTAAAAACAATTTCACACTGGCGTGGATCAGCGTTTCGGCGGGAAAATGCCTTTTCAAACGCCTTTCGTAAATCGCCCCCGTCAAACTGCAGCGACTCGGACAAATAAGCGATGTCATAAAAATCTTTCATTCTGCTGGTGGCCGTTTGCCGGGAAACGATCGCCTCAAATTTTTCAGCGATCATTGTTTCCAATGAATAGGCGAAAATACTCGGTGCAGGAAGATCCAGAAGCGTTGGAAAAAGAATTGTTCGGGACCTTTTGGGCAAGGCATCGCCAAAAGCGACGTCTATCTGAAGACTGATACGGGCTCTTGCCAACTCCGCCGGTATTATAATCCGGCTTCCTGTAAAATCTGTCCCTGCCTTTATGGTGCGAATGGCCATCTGGTTGGCATGGTATTCAATCCCGTCCGGGCAGGGAATATTCGCTATCTCAAAAAAAACGGCCTTTAGTTTCTCATGGTTATTAACAATAGCTATTCCGGCAAAATCGATATCCACGGTCGGCCGCCGCACCGGAACCGGCAGCGCAAGAAACAACAACCCACCTTTGAGAATGAAATTCTTTCGGTAAGCCGATAATGATAATCGATAAAGGAAACGCTCTTGGCCATACATACTAACGCAAAACCGCGTCAAAACTTCTCTCGGTACTTTTGGAAAAGCGCAAAAGTCGCTCACGAACCGATGCCGCCACGTCCTTTATCTGTTTTGGCGCCATAATCAGTCCAACAAAGCCCGCAGGTAGGGTTCCATTACCGTTTTGGTCTGGCAGCGCTGTGAATACTCGATGAGTTTGCTTATATTCGGTTTTCCATGGATCAGGTAGTTTTTCAAGGCTTCCAGCGCAAGATCCTCACCAAGTTTGCTACGGTATCGAAACGTATCGCAAATGGTTTTCTCCGGTTCGTATATACGGATTTCGCCATATCTTTTCTTGACTATAGAAATTCCCCAGCCATAAAATCGATCATGGAAAAAATAGGTTCGCAGAGGAGGAAAACTCATACGCAACGCACGGTGATTATGCGGCAGAGCGACGGAAACCTCCTGAGGGTCAAATGTTGTCAACTCATAAAATGCCAGCGCGGATGCGAGACAAATGACGGCCTTGGGGTAGGCGCGGCAAATATCCACCATCTCCATGTATTCTTCGGCGGTGACGCTCATTCTGGAGAGTCGATAAAGACCGGGCTTTATCTTGTCAATTGTTCCGCCGGCGATGAGTCGCGCAATATCACGGGTGCTGAAAGAAGCCGCTTTCAGCTCACCCATACGGATATAGCCGCCATGAGATTTGAAGTATTTTACAATCGCTTCTTTTTGCATGCAGATAATATATATATGCCTACTTAATGAAACAATCCCCCATGAAGAATTTCCCGGAAGTTCGTGCCGTGCCTTATGAAGGGCTTTGACAAGAAATGATTTTGTTATCCATAATTTTAAGGGCAATTCATATTTAGACGAATGGAAACTTCACGCGTCATTGGTTCCATCATCAAAATCCTCAAAAATCAAATCGCAATCTCATTCGTAAATTAGCCGCCTGCGCAAAAAATCCCGGCCGCAAGACCGTGAGGCCGTAAGACCCCATCAAACCCGCCCACGCCGACGGGTCAAATTTTCCCGTCACCGAATTTCCGGGCTTCTCGCGGCTTTAAGAAATATAATGCTTTTTGGGATGACCTATTTAAAAAATGCGGCTGCAACAATCAAGTCGGGCGGGTGGATCGGATTTATGGACATACTAAAAAAATAGAGGTATATTGTGGTATAGATAAGAAAATGAATCGAGCAAACGACATTAAGGAGCACTGCAATGAATCAAAAAGCGGAAACAATTATTTCGGACGCCATGCTCATGCCGGATGAAGACCGGGCGATAATAGCCGAACGGCTTATTGCGAGTTTAGACCATGAATTCGAAAAAGACGCGGAACTTGCCTGGCAAAAGGAAATTCAGAAAAGAATTGAAGATATAGACAGCGGGAAAGTGACCTGCATTCCATGGGAACAGGTCCGAAGCCGGTTGCAAAAGAATTGCAATGTTTAGAATTTACGTCCATCCCGATGTCTACGACGAATTGGAATCCGCTCGGAAATGGTATGCAGATAAATCGGCTGAACTTGGCAATGATTTTCTTGACGAGATAGACTTTGCCATGGATGCGATTCAGGCGGCGCCGGAAGCGTGGCCTCCTTTTTCATGGGTTGCAGGAACGCGGCGTTTTCTTGTCCATCGTTTCCCGTTTGGCGTTTTTTATCGACTTTCGATAGAAACCGTCCAAATTCTTGCCGTTGGACACCTGCACCGTAAACCAGGGTATTGGAAATCAAGAATGTAAAATATCGCTTGGGAGTTATAAAAAATGATTAAGTACGAAGTGATTCTTTATTGGTCGGAAACCGATGGGGCCTTTATCGCCGAAGTCCCGGAATTGCCGGGATGTGCCGCCGACGGTCAAACCTACAGCGAAGCGTTACGCAATGTCGAAACGATCATTGGCGAATGGATGGAAACTGCTCGCGAATTGGGCCGGTCGATTCCCGAACCCAAAGGCCGCCTTGTTTTTGCTTGATATTTTAATGGCCTCCTATTTTCTATTTTCAACGAGAAAATTAGGTTCAGGCTACGCTCAACCATTCGCCATAGGACAGCGCATCCCGGATAATCGCCGACGATTGCTTGCTTCTTTCGAATTCTTCCGGCGAATAGCAGAGGAAATCAACTCTCCTGCCATTCCTTTAAAAATGCCGCCGCCCCGCGTACGCGGATGCCGTCGCGGTTTACAAAATCCTTATCGGTTTCCAGCACGATCTGCGTGGCCGGTATCGCCGGAAAGCGGCCGTGCAAGTAACGCAATCCGTCGTCGATTTCGGTCCGGCTGTATTTGCATTCTATAAAGTGCACGGGCTTGCCTTTAAGACACACGACAAAATCAACCTCTTTTTTATCGACGTTCCTAAAATAGCGCAGTTCGTACTCCATGCCAAGGCTGTCCTGCTGATGACAGCACCAGGCATACAGGTGGCAGGCCACAAGGTCTTCCAGGCGCGCTTCGGCATCGTCGACGAGCGTCCAGTCGAAATGGTAATGTTTGGGCTCCTTCTTGACCGCCTTGATCGCGGCCGTGCCGAAGGGGTATATCCGGAAAATCTGGTATATATTTTCCAGCAGTTGTACCCAGCGCGTAACCGTCTGATGCGAAACCTGCAGGTCTTCACGCAGGGCGTTTATTGACAAAGGTGATCCAACCAGCTCCGGCAAACGCACGGACAGACGCTCAAGCAGGGCCAGATCCATTACGCGTTCTAAATCGCGCAGATCGGTGTCCAGCACCCGGCTTTGGTATTCGCGCGACCAACGGCGGCTCTCTGTCTGCGACGCCATTAAAAAAGGCTCGGGGAAACCGCCATAGGCAAGCAGCGACTCAAGATCGCGCCTGCCGCCGCCGATTTCGGGCAGGGTAAGCGGAAAAAGCCGGTGATAATGATAGCGGCCCTGCAACGAATCGCCGCCGCGCCGGTAATGGTCGAGTCGCGCGCTGCCGGTCACGATGATGCCGATTTCGTGGCCGCGGCCATCGTAGAGCCCTTTTACGACCTGACGCCAGCGGGTATACTTATGGATTTCGTCAAGGATGAGATTCCCTTTACCGGATGGGAATTCATCCCTGATAATGGCGGAGCGGTCCGCGGCGATGTCCCAGTTTAAATACCAAGGGGGAAGGTTCTGAGAAGCTTGAGCGGCACAATGGCGTGCCAGGGTGGTTTTACCGCACTGACGCGGGCCGCCGATAAAAACCATTTTTCGCGCCAGGTCCGCGCGCACGGCAGGTTCGATGAAACGGGAAAGGTAAGTAGTTTTTTTCATGATACCTTAAATAACTCGATAGTTTATTAACCTTTAGTTTAATATACTATGTTTACGTAGTAGCGGCAATGGTTTCTTTACCGACTACCACATGCCGCAAATGAGCGGCGTGGAACTTCTGGGAAAATTAGCCGAGCATTTTGGGGAAATTAATGCCGTTATTGTGACGTCGTTCCCGGAGATGGTGCGTTTTGCGGAGAGAAAATATCCGGTATTCGAAAAAAAAATTGGTTTACAGGAGGTGTTGGCGGAACATCTTTGCAAATACTCGGCACAATGACCCCCCCCTCCGGAATACTAATCTGAAAGAACTCTTTAATTATCTTATTGACATACCATTTAGAAAACATGGTATATTTATTATATGAATTCTAATGAAACGAGGCAAATTATAAAGAACTTGATCACAAAAATAGGCTGCACGCAATGTATCCTTTTTGGTTCAAGAGCACGAGGCGAGGAATCAATGTTAAGCGATTATGACCTGCTTTTAATCATGGATAGGCCGCTTTCGGTGAGAGAAAAAATAAAACTTGCATCTCAGCTACGCGGTGAATTCGCCGAAAAAGGGATCGATGCGGATATCATTCTAAAAACCAAACAAGACATTCAAAATTTTAAAAATAAAACCGGTTCTATTGTAAAACATGCGCTTGCGGAAGGGATTCCCGCATGGTAGAAGAATACACTCGATTATGGCTTAAAAAAGCGCTGAATGATATAACCGTCATGCATAACGAACGCCATGCCGAAGCAGTCAACATGGTAACGGAAGCAATCTGTTTTCATGCCCAGCAGGCGGCGAAAAATTTCTTAAGGCTTACCTGGTTGAACACTTGATAGAATTCGGAAAAACCCATAATTTAAAAATGCTTTTGCACTTATGTAAAGAGCATGATCCTGATTTTTCAACAATTTCCGTGGGAGATCTTTCCGATTATGCGGTAGAAATACGATATCCGGATGAGTTTTACATTCCCTCCCTACCGGAAGCGGAAGAAAGTATGGCAATAGCCGAGACGGTCATGAACTTTGTTTTGCGCAAACTTGATGTTGGCAAAAAAGATATTTAGCCGCCCTTCTTATTTTAAAATCCCCTTACCGGAATTTCCGAATGGTTGCCTCCGTAAAACCAAACCACCCTTCCCTCCCTTCCGAAGCCGCGGAGCTTGCGGAGAGGTTTACAAAAAAGATAAACGTCTTTATCGCCGACGACGACGAAACGGTGGTGCGAATGCTTTTGGCCAAGCTTTTTACCTCGCCGCTTTTTAATTGCTCCTTTGCCTCGACCTTGCCGGAAATCCATGACTTCCTGCGGTCATCCAAACGCTCCTGGCACTGCTGGATATTGGACATGGGTTTTCAGAATAATGAGCTCGGCACCCAGATCCTCGATAATTTTCCGTATTTCGATTATGCCGTGGTGCTCTCCGGGCAAAAATCCATGGGGCTGGCCGCCGAGGCCCTTAAAAAAGGCGCCATTGACATTTACGATAAAAATCCGCAGGTGTTTTATCAGACCAACCCCTTTTTTTCCACGGTCTGCGGCACGGCGGCGCTTGGGTATATCCTGGACGGCAAAAAAACCGGTTCGCTTAATATTTTTAAGGCGCTCAAGGACAATTTTATTAAACCCCCGACCAATGGGCGCAAGTAGCCTGCGTATCGTTGCGCCGGCTGGAAGACATCTGCGCCGAACACGGCGCTCCGCCGCCGCGCCAGACCATCCGGCTATATTACGCGCTCTGTTATTTATTGTCAAACGGCAATTTTAATTTTAATAAAACCCGGGGCGTTCAAATGCCGGAGGAGGCCAAAAAGCGCCACGAGTTTTATTTGGAATGCGTGAAATCGCAGCGTTAGCGCCGCAGGAAACGGATTGGTTTTAAATTCGTTGATTAATTCTCAAAAAAACTCCGCGCCAGACCAGGGCACTGTTCCACCATATACAGCGGCAGCGACATAAGGACAAACGAAATGTCTTTGTTTCCCTTGGGCGTAACGACCGTATGCTTTACAGACTGCATTGAAGGAGGGTTCATATCGAACCGCACCGCCAGCGGCGTGTTGTAGGCGGCCACGAATTGGTGCAGTGACCTGAGGCTGCCGGTCGCGCCGGCCTTTACCTCGACAGGCACAACGTGACTTCCCGCCTGGATTACATAATCAACCTCGGCATTGGCGCTGCGGCCCTCCCTCAGCCAATAGAACAATTCCGGTCTGGCTTGCGCGCCCGCGGCATAAAGCAGATGCTGCCCGACAAACTGTTCGGCAAGGGGACCTTCGTGCATAAAACGTTCGGACTGAAATTGTTCCAGGGTAAGCGGCGCCGCGCCGCTGGCGGTATTCATAAGCCCCACATCGAGGAATAAAGGCTTAAAAACAGTGTCCTGGAGGCCCGTTCCTAAAGGAACACCCGCGCCGGAAACATGATGCACCCGGCTGATAAGCCCGGCTTGCGCCAGCATATCGGCTGCCGAGCGTATTTCTTTGGCTTGCCAGTCCCGGTTTACCTGTGCGAAGGTAAATTTTTTACCGATTGATACCGGAACATAATCAAATACCCGCCGCAGCCGCTGCAATTGATTTTTATCGGCGTATTTGGCAAAATCGTCGCGGCAGGTATTTAATATTGACAAATGAATTTCACGCACGGACCGTGGGTCGTGGTCCAGGAAAAACGATTTGACGGCTTCGGGCATGCCGCCGGTAAAAAGATAATCGCGCACTAAGGCCATCAGGCTTTCATGCGCGGCCGCTGATGCGTCCTGGGGCGTCCGGTAGGCGCTTAAATAATTTTGCAGCTGCTGCCGCCCGCCGGCGACAAGAAATTCCCCAAAGCTCATGGGCCCCAGATGATAATATTCCAGCCGGCCGACCGGCATGGAAAACCGGTGATCGGAGAGCGTAAACTCAAGGAGCGATCCTGCCGCGATGACCGCCAGATGGGGACGTTCCTCATAAAAATATCGTAATGCGGCAATTGCTTCGGGGACCGCCTGTATTTCGTCAAGAAATAAAAGCGTGTGCCGGTCATGAATGGGCCCTTTATTTAAAACCAGTTCAATTTCCCGAAGGATGCGAACAGGATCCATCGTTTTAAAAATAAGCTGGAGTTCCGGATGGCGCTCCAAGTTAATTTCGTGCAAGGTTATGGTATCGGCCTGGGCAACCTGACGAACGAACGTTGATTTTCCTACCTGCCGCGCTCCGCGAACAATGAGAGGTTTTCGACTCTTACTTTTAAGCCAGGTATTAAAAAAGTTTTCCGCAAAGCGCTTCATATAGCCATAGTATACTAAAATAACCATATAAATGTCAATAAATATAGTAAAAATGGGGTCATTTATATAGAATAAATAACATAAATTGCCACATTTTTGCAGAATGTAAAGTGGAAAAATCAGAAAACCGACAACCGAGAGCTGAAGACTGATAACTTTTCGATGGCAAAAAATACCTCAATTTAAGGCATTTCCTGCCTCGGATTCGACCCGATTCGGAAAAAGCGCTTAAAGAGCGGGCAAAAAGCTATAAAATCAAAGTTTAGAAAAAGTCTTAACGCGCTGATATTTAAGCAGTTAATTTTATATCCAATTAAAACCGGTGGTTGTTGATGTAAATGGCATATTGCTTGCTTAATTTACCGGCGGGATAATCCGTCAACTAAAAGGGGAGAGGCGCATCCCATGAAACTCGGGCTTAAAGAAATAATCATTCTGGCGATCGTTACGATCTTTTCCTTTCCGATTACCTATCTGTTGATGCTTTTTGCCACGGGTAATGCGCACCTTGAATTAACCAAGCCCGTGGGCGCCCAGCAGGAACAGGAAAAAAAGGTGCGCCAGGCGCGGACAAATCCGCACCTTGACTCTTTGGCAATGGAGCATTCCAACGCCTTTATGGCGCTGCAGGACGAACGCGCCGCCGTAGAGGCCAAAAAGCAGGAAATGCAGCAGGAAGAAGCGCGCCTGAACATGCTCAAGCAGGAAGTCGAGACCAAGACCGGCGACCTGGCAGGGGAGCGCGCCAAGATAGAAAAACTGGTGGGCGTGAGCGATTCTCTTGACAAAAAAAGAATCGGGCAGCTCGCCAAGGTCTATAGCGCCATGCGCGCCGCCGAAGCGGCCCGCATCCTGGAGACGCTGGACGATAATTTAATCGTAAAAATCCTGGGCGCCATGAGCGATGACCGGCAGAAGGCCAAAATCATGTCGGCCTTATCGCCCGAAAAAGCAACCAAGGTCAGCGAAAAAATGGGAAAGGCAGCCGGGAAATCGTAAAAAGCGGCACTATTCCTTATTATATAAAGAACCACGAGGGCGAAAAAATGGAAATTCAATTGCAATGCAACATGCAACCGGCGCCGGAGCTTCCGGCGCGGATGGCGCCGCCGACGGCCGCTAAACCCGCGGTTGTCCCCGATAATGCGAACCCTTCTTTGGACACGCAAGGGCCGGTGAACGCGCCGGTGCGTGAGAGGAACGGGAATGCTTTTATCGGTTCGGGCCAGCCGGACCGCAGCGCGCCCAAAGATATTATCCGTAAAGCAGACGATTCGGGACAAACTGCCGCCGGAGCGCCGGACCAGCCCCTCGAAAACAACGCCGGAAAAGCGCCGGAAAGTTCGCCTGCTTTTAACAAGGTGCTTGCCGCGGTCGTGCAAAATAATAAGGCCGCCGGGAGCGAGAAAACCAATGCCCCTTCGCAAGGAGAAACCAACCCGGCGCAGGCGCCGAGCGACGATGCCGCGGCCCTGCTCGCGACCTTGAATGCGCTTGGCATGCCGGCGATGATTCATGATGCAATTCAGTCCCAGAACGGCGACGCTGCCGATACCAACTCCTTAGACCTTGCCAAACTTGCGGCGCTCCTAAACGGTGTGGGCGGCAAGGATGTTGCGGGCCAGGCCACCGATGTTATTAAGCAGGCGCTGGCAGTGCTCGCGGCGGCACTCAAGGTAAAAACCGTAGGTTCCTTAGACAATGTTCAAACCATTGCACCGACCGATCAAAATGCCGCGCAGTTTGCCGAAATCCTGGCGGCCCTCAAGGCGATATCGGGACAGCTTGACTCGGCAGCAACTCAGGCCCAATCGCTGGATATCGGCCGCGCCCTGATAAGCGCCTCGGACGTAAAACCGCTGGCGCAGCTCATGCATACCGAGATTTTTAAGATAGAGGTCGCGCTTAAAGCGCTCGGCCTGGGCAAGCCCGTGGCCGAAAAGCTGGCCGAACTCAACCAGCAGCCTATGAGCGCCTCGGACCTGGTTACGGCGCTGCCGCCGGCGCGCCAGTCGATTCCGCTTTATCAAGCGCAGCAGATTACGGCGCAACAAAACGAACCGGCACCGGCGGACTCCATGGATTCCATGTTGCAGCGGCTGGCCGCGCTTTTACAAAAGAACAATGTTGCCGCCGCCGCGGTCGTTGCGCCGACGGACGTGACGCCGGGCGACGCCAAAAACGGCGCGAATAGCGCGGCGCAGCCGCAAGCCGGCGCGTTTGACGCCAAGGTATACCGCGCGCTGCTCAAGATTGAAAGCGCGGATTCCACCGCCTCCGAAAACAAGGCGGCCGCCCGCGACCAGGCCGAATTAAACCTTTTAAAGAACGGACAGATCCCGATGGCCAGGGGACTTGCCGATGCGAACGCCGCGGCCCAATCCAACACCTCGTTGTTTGAAAACCTGCTGCGCGATCCCGGCGCGGGGGCATCCCAGATTGTCAAGAATGCGGCGCCGCCGCCCCCCACGCCCGACCAAAGCGTTATTACCCAGATCGCCGATAAGCTCACGAGCGCCGTGCGCACCGGCGTGATGGAGGTGCGCCTGACGCTGCGGCCCGAATCGCTGGGCGAGGTTCATATTAAAATAAGGGTGGATGGCGACATAGTTTCCACGCGCATCAACGTGGAAAACCAGCAGGTCAAGCAGATCGTGGAGAGCAATTTTTCGCACCTTAAGGACGCCCTCAGCCAGCAGCACCTGCAATCCGGATCGTTTGAAGTTTCGGTGACCGGCGGCGCCCAGCAGCGCCTGGCGGAGGGAGGCCAGCGCCAGGACAATCCGGCCGCGGCCGCGACAGACGGCGACAACATTGACAAAGAAGATTCCGCGGCCGCGCAGGATATTGTTGCCGGCGGCGTGGACACGGGCCGGCGCTTTGGGACCAATACCGTTGAATTTTACGTGTAACCAAAATTAAGGGGATTATTATGGCAGACTCATTATCCAGCAGCATCAGCGCTCTTACGTCGGCGGCGTCGCAACCCTATACCGCGACGGCCTCGGTGGGCGCGGATGGCGCGTCGCTTGATTCCACCACCAGCGCCGTAACCGGCGACCGGACCACCGGGCTCTTCAGCAAGAAAAGCACGGGCATGGACAAGGACTCGTTCCTAAAGCTGCTCATGACGCAGATGCAGTACCAGGACCCGCTCAATCCCGCCGACAGCACCCAGTACGTGGCCGAACTGGCGCAGTTCAGCGCGCTCGAATCGAGCAATAACATCGAGACGGCGGTAAAAAATCTTAACGGTTCGTTCGGCAGCACGGTGGATGCCCAGAAAGCAAGCGCCCAGTCGCTCACGAATGCTTCGGCGGTTTCGCTGATCGGCAAGGATGCGCGCTTGCAGCAGACTTCGCTTACCTGGCAAGGGGTCGGCGCTGCGCCGGTTTCGCTGCGGATTAATCTGGGCAATTTGTCCGGCGCGCAGGTGCAGATAAAGGACGCGGACGGGAACATCGTTAAAACCTTGACAACCGACACTAAGGACGCCACCAATGCCGGCACGGTTACCTGGGACGGTGTGCAGGACAATGGAAAAACCGCCCCCTCCGGAACCTATTCGATCGCGGTTGTGGGGTCCGATACCAACAAAGATTTGTATGCTTTTGTCCAGGACACGGTGACGGGCGTAACATTCGTAAACGGTAACGCCATGGTCAAGGTGGGCGGGCAGCAGATGTCGGTAGCCAATATCATGGATGTATCGCAGAGCGCCGCCGCTGCCGGCGACGCCGCGGGCGTTTCGCCGATTTCCGCGGTTGGTCTTATTGGTAAAGAAGTACGGGTGCGCAGCGATGCGGTGCTCTACTCGGCGCAGGCCAACGAGGACCATGTTATTAATGTAAACCTGGGCAATGCGACCACGGCGCAAGTCCAGATTCTCGACCAGCTCGGCCGGGTGGTGGCCACGCGCACGGCGACGGCCGGGGCCGACGGCACGGGCACGGTGGATTGGAACGGCGCGACAGACGGCGGCGGTAATTATGTCGCGGCCGGAATCTATTCCGTAAAGATCGTGGGGCAGGACATTAATCCTTCGCTCTATAGTTTTGACAAGGGGCTGGTTAACGGCGTGGGAACGGCCGGCGGTAGTTTACAGATAAGAGTAAACGGCCGGAACGTTTCGGCGGCCGACATTCTGGACATTCAGAACCCGACAGTGGGTTCGTAGGAGTGAGGTTTTTGACCTCATCCCCCAGCCCCTTCTCCTATCAGAGAAGGGGAGCACGGTAACCTTGGCAGAAAATCTATAGTATGGGCATCAAAATATCCACATCCACCGACCTGCCGCAGACGCTTGCGCTCGCGGGAGGCGGCGTTCCGGCAAAGCAGGTTTCCGCCGAAAACCCCGGAAAATTTTCCGAGGTGCTGGCCAGCGCCGCGGACGCGCTCAAGTTTTCGGCCCATGCGCAGAGCAGGATTAAAAGTCGCAATATAGAGGTTACGCCGCAGATTATGGACAAACTTAACACGGCGGTACAGGGG
>JAQUMP010000009.1 GCA_028718065.1 Chitinivibrionales bacterium
CTGAAAAATAGCGATATGATCTGATAGCCATAGCAACATGTGCCGTTTTACGACGTGGCCTGATTGGCAACATGACGGTGCGAGCGAAGCGGAGACACCAACGGAAGCATCAAACAGGCCATTTGCCGAAGGCCGAGGGCGGCTTTGCGCCCGATGCATGCTTTGTTTGTTGCAGGCTGTAAATTTAAACCTACCATAGTGTAATATCTTTCGGCGGTGGCTCTTCGCTTTTTCTTCTTTGTCTTTCAGCCCGTTTTCTTCTTCTCTTGGCGGCGCACATCTTATCCAGCAATCATTCAGCGTTCATATGGGTCTTTCCCTTCAAGCCATGCATCAAAAACGACATAACAAGAAGATGAGCGTCTTACCCAAAGCCTTTCCTTATTAGTTGCGTTTTGCTCTTGAGTAATATATGGATAAATTCCCAGGTACTGTTGACCACTATAGGAACTAACATTTTGGAGAGAAATGGGGAGTATTGCGGCTCTTGAATTATGGCCATCCTTAAAACCAAGTTCCCAAGGCATCCATTTTGATTCACTTGCATTCTCTGTTGTGGAATAGAAAATGCACTTGCTTGCTTTCATTCTTTTCCTCAACTTGTCCGCAGTTAAAGGCGTAACATGCCTTCTGTCAAGAGTAGGATCATCCCTCCAATCAAGATAGACAGAGTAGCCTAAATCTTCAATTGTTAAAGCCACACCCAACACTAATTCCTTATCATCGTATGCATGAGACAAAAAGATGTCATGACCTGCTACGCTGGCTTGCTTTTTCATAACTCCGCCAAGAACCGTATCAGCACTTTCGTAAAAGCCAACAGAACGACGTGCTCGGGCTCTAATCTTAGATTCAGTAAGTAGTGCCATTATTTGATCCAATCTGTAAAGTTATCATAACCTTTATCAGCAATCCAATCATATGTCTTGAACCAATAAGACAATTGCCAATTCTTATTGCGTTTGTCTAAGGGTTGTTCTGCTATAGCAAATTGATCAAGTTCAGAATAGTAAACCCATTTTGTACCATTCCATTCTGTTGGTCTTGCAGTTCTACCATCTTCTGAAACCGACAATCCAATATAGTCAAATGGATTTGGGCCATTGGCCTTTGTTTTTTGATCCTTGCCGGGAATACTATTAATATGCACACCTAAGACACTATTGCCACGCTCAAGGCTTTTAAGGATTTCATAGCGTACCCATGGCCTGATGCATGTTTCAGTTCCGATAAGAACAGTCGTAACCGTGGTATTCTCTAATTCCTTATTGATAAGTCGTTTAAGGGCGAGGGGACTCGTCTTTTTTGCTTCTTCCCAAATAGAAGCATCATAGTATCCAGCTTTCTCGACACCTTGCAGAAAATTATGTTTGCGAACAACATTAGCTCTAAAATCTATTACGTCTTTGTAATGGAATGCAAAATACACTCGTTTTGCCATGATTACCCCTTGTTGATTTTAGCTATAAGCGTTTCAAGATTCTTCATAATTTCATCAGGGCAGGAAGTTGTGTCACCAAGTTTTTCAAACAGTCTTCGAAAAGCGGAATCTGCACCAGGAAAATATTTTGGAAAGTCATTCCAAACGGCATCCCATAATTCCTTGGCCATGTAGCCAGTTGCACCGACTGGTAAAGGGACTACTCCTGCTTTAATACACAAATCAAATTCTTCCTTCATACCGGCAGATAGCACGACATTACCAGAAGAATCCACCTTGTTGCCAAATAAAAATATCGCTATTCCCGCAAAGTCGATCATGGCTACGCGATATTTGGCCCATTCCTCTTTTAGGCTTATGTCGCCAGTAGCAACCTGCGGGAATGGACGGATCACGATGTCCTCATCTGATAATGTTTTATCATTATCATTAAGAAAGGAAAGGGCACCATTTATTACAGCTCCTCCTACACCTAGACCAAAGCCAGTAACGATTCTATTCTTGCCAGCTTTAATTTTATAGCTTAGATTGTGAATAAAGGTTGTTGCATCATTATTTGTCAAGTGTCCGTAAGTATGGGCTGCACCGGATATAAATACTGATTTGCTTTTATATTGGTTAGCCAGTTGTCTAAGGAGTTTAGGAATATCGCTATAGCTGTCTACTAATACGGTTTGAATGGCAAAACGCTTAAGATCCCTGATGAAATAGTCTTGCTTGAGAAGTTCGTATTTGAATTGTTCCTTAGTTTCACCAGATTCTTTAGATACGCGCTTTTGAATACAGTAGTGGTGTCTTTGATCCTTGTCATATTGAACTCTTACACGACTTAGAATGTAATCTATGTTAGGATCTGTAAAACTAAAACCCAAGAAAAGGAAGGTTCTCTCAATTAGGTCACCTCGCAGTGCAGAAACAAATGCATTCATTTCGATAGGATATTTTTCGTAATCATCTTTGCATATAACTGCTTCTGAAGGATGTTCAATATCGCCATGCATTTTGTAAACAATAACATTGCGATCCGGCTTTGTTATAGAAAGTTGTTTTAGCGTATATTTTATGTCTGGTATTTTCTTTGCATCGGTAAGCGCCTTTTCGATTAATTTGTCATAATTGGTAGTCCAATATGTTTGTATTGGCAAACGGGCTAAGATACGGTGGCTTTCCGTTGGAGTTCTTATTTGAGAAAAATGGTCAAAAATGGTCTGGGCAAGACGGCTTTTATTGCCGCCAGCTTGGTTACAATGGTATTGAGCAAGTGTTACTAAATCGTGTTCCACATCAGCATCTAACCCAAGATCATTTATTATATCTTTTAAAAGGATCTTCCAATCGACATACCCAGCTCCCGATGATAAACCTGCACCAGCAAATACAGCAGCATTCTTGTTGTGCAGCTCGCGTGTGAATTCGCGAATAAATACTGATTCAGAAATAGCTTCAGTTGTCATATTGGTCCCTCCATATCCTTGTTTGCTGTATTATTGCTACCCTCAAATACAAACCCATCATTTCTCTATCCAGAACGGTTTCCCTTGAAAAATAATTCCGACCCGGCTCTTTTCCACGACGGATATGGTTGCCCCATTCGAGAGAACATCGCCCTTTTTGGCAAGGGTCGAGGAACCGTCCCCGAAGGCGATTACCGCGATAGGATTCTTATCGCTCCACATTATTCCGTTTATGCTCATGGGAGGGGGTTTGAGAGCTTCCGTGGCAGGTTTCTGTTTCGACATAGCCTTTTTTACGGTCACGGGTAAAGCATCGGCAGCAAAAGCTAAAAACGGACTGCGGCCTTGTTCTATGAACCGCACTTTCCCTGGAACAAGAAACGTAGAAGAATAGGCATGGTTGTTTTTTTGCAACGAAATTACTATGTTTTTTTCCCTTATGATTGACGGACGGAAAATCAGCAAGGCATCCCAGGCATAAAGCCCGATTGCCCCACAGACAAGAACGATTACCAAGCCACGCCGGAAATTCATTATTTGCCCTTTTGCAGGATGGCACAGTCAAGAAGTATGGTAACGATATCTTTACCTTTTTCCTGAAAATCGATCGTCTTGATCCTTACCGGGTACCAGGCATTCTCAAGCGAGGAAATAAATTTTCCGCAGTCCCTGTTTCGGCCCTGGCCCCGGATAGAAAGTGGGATTTCCATTATATCCGCAGCGGCTTGGGCCTTGCTATACTCGACTTTGCCGAGGCTGCAATGTGCCGAATCGGCAAAGGCATAGACACTTTTAACGACCGCCGTTTCATCAAGATTTTGTTGCAGGACGTTCGTTTGCATTAAACTATCGAGGACATGCCGTTGTTCTCGCAACATAGCTATTTGCTGGTTGCATTGCGGCCCATTTTTAAGCTCCGATGCTTTTTTCTTTAGGTCGGTGATTGTGCTTAGCTGGGGCAAAATTGCGGATTTGACAATTGCCAAAAGACAGAGGACAATAACGACACCATAGGTAATGCCGAGAAGGTGCCAGCGATATGACCCGATAATAGTTTTTATATTTTCAGATTTCATAAATCAATGTGAGATTGCCGTCGTCGGTCTAGAAAATTAATTTTAATCCTTATATTTCCAATAACACCCAAACTTGCAATCCAACTTAGTCCCCGAACGTTCGCTATAAAGCATTCGCATGTCCTCTACGCCGGTCAAGGAATTGGCTTTGCTTAAAAACTGGGAGATATTGATGCTCGACGTTGTCTGGGCGTGAATATCAATGTGCCAGTGGCTCGCATCCGCCTCCATAATTGAAATCCGCATGGCTTTCATGCCTTCGGGAAACATGAGCTGTAATTGATTTAAAAAGGCCGTGAGACGGCTTTGGCGGCCGGAGAACCTTATAATATCCCCGCATTGTGCTAATGCGTCCTTGTTAAGCTTCTGTTCGTTTGCGAGAGTGGTCAACTGCTGCTTTAAAGGCAGATAAGTTTCGTTAATTTTCTTTGATGCAAAGAACAACCCTGCCCAGCCAAGACCTCCCAGCACTACGCAGACAAGGAGAATTGCTATACCAAACCTTATTACCCCTGTTGCAAATTTTCGGCCCAGCTTAAGTTTTTCCATATATGAAACGCTGGAAAATGGGGCCCAATCAGGTTGGTTATTTAGGGAACCTTTTTGTAAAGAGCAGGCGTATGCACTAAGATATCGTTCCGGCAGCCCCTCTATCTGAGGGGCTTTGGTAACCGAAAATCCCTTTAAAACGATTTCGGGCGTTGCTCTTAATCCATCATTGCAGATTATTACCTTATCAACCGTGGTTTCAGTACTCATGGATTGCATAAGCGCTTCGGCCTGCTTGCTGGTAGTGGCCGGATCCTGTTTTATTGCATTATTCCCCGCATAAAAATTGCAGAACTGCAACAATTTTCCATCATGCACGAGAGCGATTCTGGAAGAATCATCGCCGATATGCCAGATAAAAAAGCTACCAGGGGTACTTTGACTTAACCACGCCGCCAAATCAAAAAGCGGAACCGATATGGAGGAAGGAATGATATTATTCTTTCCCAAAACATCGACGGCCTGGTCACGTAAGGCTTGCTTTACGCTTGCGATAATCAGCGTGTCTTTTATAACAATATACTCGGTAACAACATCTTTGGTATCTATACCGGCAGGCAAATAAACGTTGCGATTATTTTCCACCCATTGATCGATCCCCTCCAAGTTGGAAGGCTCTATCTTTTTACTGTAAACCATTACCGGGATATCGGGCAGAACAACATTGGCCGTGATGGGGACCAATTTAAAGTACCAGGGCAATTTATTACCGATAAAAACAACACACTCTTTGCCGTTCTTTTTTAAAACAGTTGCAACAATTCGCAACCCTTCCTGCCCATAGCTTACCCCCCAGCGGATAGCGCTGAATGGATTTAACAAAGATAGCAGCACTTGGATGTCCATAATTTTTCTTATTTATTTACTTTGTTATTATCCCAAAACTTCCACCATGGCCGTTTAGAACTTTTAAGGTCTTTTCTATTTAACCCTTCGTCAAAATAATCCCCCGGGATTACTGCGCCTTCCTCGTTGTAATAAATATGCGGGGTTAAAAAGATCATCATTTGAGTCTGCACCTTTTCCGTGTTATGGGAGGAAAAAAGCCAACCGATTATAGGTATGCTCCCTAAAAACGGTAAGCTACGAGTCGAAGTGGTGGTAGAAGTCTGCCGTTGGCCGCCCAGCACAATGGTCTGGCCGTCCTTAAGCCGTACTGTGGATTCCAGAACACGGGTATCAACAGAAGGTGGAACATCGGAATTTGCCTCGCTCCGGGGAATGTTGAACTCCGGCTTTATCTTTACCGTTACATAACGGTCCGCCATAACCCAGGGGGTAATTTCCAGCTTATTATTAAACTGGATCTTCTCGAAATTCTCGTTGGTCGTTATCCGGTATGGCGCGGCGGCACCATTATTAACATCCGCCTGCTGAACCTGCTTAAAATAGCGGGTCTCACCAATGGTAATGCTGGCTGGATTGCCGTTTAAGGTCGCGATCTGGGGTGTGGAATAGACTTTTGCTACATCCGCCCCTTCCAAAGCATTGATGTTGGCCATAAAATTTGCCGGTAATGCCACCACCTGGTTAATGTTAAGGAATTTAAGGACCTGCCTCATGGCAGAAGCGATTCTAGCACTTCCTGCACCGACATTTGTTACTTGAGGGAAATACTCCTCGGTCGAAGTACCATGTGAAGCGGAATCCGGAGCAGTGCCGCCGGTGAAGAATGTCACTCCATATTGCCTGAATTTGTTTACGGAAAAATCAACGACGAGCGCCTCTAAAAGAACCTGCGGCACAGGCTGGTCGATCTTATCGATAAAGTCCTGCATCTGCGCCACAATGTCGAATGAACCGATTACGATAATGGCATTATGCTCTTTATCGTACTTGACAATAGCATCTTTCATTAAATGGGGCGGGAGCTGCTTTGAAAGGATTTCTTCGTCGGCCATAATGTGCTTAAGCACGATCAACTGCGAGGTTTTTTGCTGGTTCATCTCGCGCGAGCCAATAAAGTAAATCGTCTTGTCCTTCCAGAAAGTAAGCTTTGTGTTTTGCAGCAGGAACCGTAAGGCGTCGTCGATATAGGTAGAATCGAATTTTGCGCTCACGGTGCCGGTCGCATTGTCATAAATTACAATGTTAATCCCGCTCTGGATCGCCAGCGTGCGAATGACCTGGTCAAGGGAGGCGTTATTGACCTCCAATGTTACCCGGTTCGCTTTATTAACCGCAATCGAAAGCCGATTGTTAGGCTTACTCCCCTGTTGTTGATTGCCCTGGTCTGTAGTGCCCCAATTTGCAGCCGAAACATAATAAACCGAATCGCTGTTGGCCACATCCATGCCATTGGTCTCAAACATGACTTTAAGCGCCCGCCGGGGAGGTAAACTTTTTAAATGGGCAGTTATGGTCTTATCGATCTTGCCGTCTATGACCACATTAAGGCCGCAGGTATCGGTAAAGAGCGTTGCGGCCTTCTGGGCGCTGATATTTTTTACGTCGATATCGAGCATACCCCCGCTCAAATGAAACACGACGGCGGGCTCCTGTGGCGGCGGCGGAGGGGGCGACGTGAATTTATAGACTTTTATAATTTTATTCTCTACGGTATAGGCAAAGCTTGAACGTTTGATAATAAAATCGACGGCGTATTTGAGCGAAACATCGGTTAAATAAAGGGAAGTTGGTCCTTTTACTTCAGGGTCTAAATAAATATTTACGTGATACTGCATCCCCAGTCCGCGCAGGATGTCGCGGATATCGGTGTTTTTAAAATCGAGTACGGGGATTTTTATGGAATCCGGTATGGGTAAAAGTTCTATCGGATATAAATTTATTGGCGCGTCGTTTGAAGAAGTTGGGGGGTTCGGGCGTTGAAGCATCGGAGAGTTGGAAGAAGTCGGTACGTTGGAGGGTTGGAACGTTTGAGCGTTGGCGGGGATTGGTGGTAGTTGCGATGGCCCGGTAGGAACCATGACCCTGGCAGCCGGGGCGTTCTGTGCAGGCGCACTTTGTGTTGCCGCAGGAGCAGCCTTTTTTACTGGGGGAACCCCTGCGGTACGCTTTGGCTTGGCTGTTTGCACCTGCTTAGTGGTTGTTGTGCTGTCCGGAGCGGAAAAAAGGCCATTAAACATTCCAAAGGAAATCAGTAATGCAACTGCCGTTAATAAATGCTTTTTCATGATTCCACCACCTTTAAACCGGTAAATTAAATTTAGCAAACGGGCAAATAATGCAGGAAGAGACATTTCTCTCACCAGATAAATTTAAACAATCAGGAAAGAACGGAAATCTCGCGTTGGACTTCTTCAAACGAGGTAATACCGGAGGTAAGCTTGGCAAGCGCATGATCGCGAAGGGTAATCAGCCCTTCTTGTAATGCCTGATTTTTAATGTCCGAAGTATATGCTTTTTGATTTATGCGATTGCAAATTTGCTCACTGATCGGTAAAACTTCGTAGACGCCCGTTCTTCCTTTATACCCTGTATGCCCACACTGCGGACATCCCAGGCCTTTATATAACTTGACATTCGGCTGTAGGCCGATTGATTCCTTTATTTCCGGTGTTAAAATATCTTCACACATGCAATTGGAGCAAATCTTGCGCACCAGGCGCTGCGCAACGATGAGCTTAAGCGAAGATGCAACTAAGTACGATTCTATCCCCATGTCAATAAGCCGCGTGACGGCCGAAGCGGCGTCGTTGGTATGCAAGGTGCTTAAAACCAAATGCCCGGTGAGCGAAGAACGAATGGCAATCTCGGCGGTTTCCTGGTCGCGCATCTCGCCCACCATAATAACGTCCGGGTCCTGGCGTAATAGCGTGCGCAGGGAGCGGGCAAAGGTCATGCCGATTTCGGCCCGAGCCTGGGTCTGGTTTACACCGGCAATGTTGTATTCTATAGGATCTTCGACCGTGGAAATATTTATATCGGGCTTTTTAATGCAGTTTATCGCCCCATATAGCGTGGTGGTTTTGCCCGAACCGGTGGGGCCGGTTAAAAGCACGATGCCATTAGGCATGTGGATGGCTTTTTTAAAGAGCAATAATTGTTTTGCGTCCATACCCAGAGAATCAAGGTTATAATCGAAGGCGTTTTTGTCTAAAAGACGTAGCACGATTTTTTCACCAAAATCCGTGGGCAAAGAGCTTACGCGGATATCAACGTCCCTACCGGTTTTGGTAATTCGTATTCTGCCGTCCTGTGAACGCCGTTTTTCGGCAATGTCCATGCGGGCCATGATTTTTATGCGGGAAATTACTTCCAAGGTCTTAAGGGCCGGGACCTGCATTATTTCGTGAAGGACACCATCAATCCTGAATCGAATGCACAGTTCATGTTCAAACGGTTCAAAATGAATGTCGCTGGCGCTACGCTTTATGGCTTCGTGGATAATATCATCCACGAGGGCAACAACCGTTTGTGAACCATTAAAACTAATTGATCCTGTGGTCATGCCCGTTTTTTGATCGCCAGCAATGTTCTTTTGCATGCCGTAATGTTTGGCGATTAAGGGCAGTAACTGCTCTCGGGGTGCAAAGAAGGGCTTGATTGTGGCATTACTTATAAACTGAATTGATTGCAAAGCAACAGCATCGAACGGGTTTGCCATGTAGGCAGAAATAGTGCCGGATTCTGAAGAAGAAAAAGGAAGAACGAAAAACTGAAAGGTACAGTCGGAAGGGATTCGGGACAGGACGGACTCGGGAATAGAAAGAGAGGAAAGGTCTGGTTCTTTCATCTTCTCAATAACCCCGACAGGCTGAGCTATAGTTTTAATATCAGTTGTTGTAAGCAAAAAGGCATCCAAGCTATATTTAATAAATTTATCTTTTATTAGTAACGATCAATTGGGAAATAATATTACTATCCCTAATTAACTTTGCGATATAAACACCTTGCATTAAATTGTTTTCTAATTGAACCGAATGCCACCCTGCAATCGCGTTCCTTTTAGTAAAATAAAATATTTCTCGGCCTGCGATGCTATATATCTTTATGCTAAAATCACTTTGCCGCTCAATTCCAACCTCAATATTATATCTACCAGAATTAGAAAAAGAAAATGATAATGATTTTGGCAATATTTTATTCAACGGAGATAAAATTCGGGTTGGAACATTGCTTATAATGGTAAAAACCTGTGAAGTATCGGCCGTCATATTCCCGGAATTATCGTAAACCAGCAGAATGATTTTGCAATTTGATAAGGTATTATTGGAATTGGGAACCGACCATGCCCAAGAGCCATCATTAGTGTTCTCGCTGTCGAGTTTTGTCTTTATATTATTTGCATCAAGATAAATTGCCCGAGCTTTTATTCCAGCATTATCGGTTGCCGTCCAAGCAATAGAATATGTTGAATCCCCTTTCCACTGCTCGTTTCCAACCGGAGATGTTATATTGACAACAGGTTTAATCGTATCAATTACATTTACAAATATGGTGTCAACAAGCGTTTGGATATTTGGATAGTCAAGCGCTTTTGCACGTACTTGCAGAGACCCAGCAACACCCAATGCAGTAATCACCCCCTCCCCCAAAAGGGGATTGCCATTAGCTACCTTTGCGATCTTCCCGTTAACAAGTGTATCCCATTGGGTAGAGGCAGAATTGATAATAAAGTTCTGAAATTTATCACGGACAACAGCGTAAACGGAATTGCTTGCTTGCATAGAACGTATAGTTAGGGAACTATTGCCGCCAACCGGAGAATCAGTCCAAGGGCTAATAGTTTGACCGGCAGGATTTGGCTCAATTACCAAATGATCGGGCAATCCGGGAATGGTATGCATGATAAGAGTGTCTATATAAGTTTCCGCCCCTATCATAAACCGACCAATAATCTTAACCTCACCATATGCTCTCGTAGGAGACCATTTATTTGTTGCGCCATACGCTGAAAAAAGTGCCGGATTTTTCTTTGAAGTATCAATAAGCATCCATGTAATAAGCAAATCGTACTCATGACGAACGCCACCAGTATCATCGCTAATTGATGCCGAAAAAAGAACTGTATCTCCAACCTTTACAATACTATCAGGATGCGCATTTAAAGAAAAATTAAGGATTGTCCCCGGCGATCGAGCAAATGAAAGAAAACAGGTTAAGAAAATTAGGAGTAGGCTATGCTTCAGAAGCGCTTTATGCACAATTACCAACTTTACAAATGCTATTTTGTATCGTACCGACTACTCTTTCATTTTCATACAACCAAGGCATTCGGCGTCGCTCTTGACGATTTCTTGAATTATCTGATTAATCTGTTTCTTTGTCCGTGCAATACTTTTGCGAATTTCGACCAACCCAGGATCGGCCAGTATTCTGCGTTCCGCAGCATTCCTTTTCTTTCTCAACGAATTCATGCGAGAAGACTTATCCGCATTTTTTGAGGTTTTTGCAGATTCAAGCTCCATCTTGGTATTTTTAATCTCTGATTGGATGCTCTTAATCTCTGAATCATTTGAGCTTTTTCGTTTTAACGTTTCTTGTTCCTGATAAATATATTTTTGTAATTGTTTTTCAAGCGTATCGGTCCGGTTCCTAATCTCCTGCTCATACTTTCCAAAACATTTTTGGTAAACCGCATTCTTGCTTTTAATTTCAGATATCCTTTTTTCAGCACTGGCAGTTTGACCCCTTTTCACAGTAAGGGTGCTATCGTTGCCAAATGAATTGCTAAAAACAAATAGCACTGCCACAGCGAACAATGAATATTTCATTATGGACTCCAATTATAATTTATGGCCGATATTCGTACGCACCAAAATCGGATAATGTTCCTGCATTGCCTTTGCCGGCAATATCAACTCTTGAATTGTGGTCTTTATCAAAAGTTGGTGCGCGAGTATCATTTCCGACATCAATGCAAGGAGAAGTTGATCCAAGATAATAATTAGTTGTGAAAACAGGATCAGCATCAATATTGTTACCGGCATCTGTTCCAAAATTAGCATTCCAATTTCCGCTCCCACCAGAGTTTCTTATATCTGAGTAGCTAATTATTGGTATACTCTCAACATTGTTGGATATTTCATCTTGGTTATCCCAAATAATGCAGTTTACAATCTCTGTATTAGCATCATAATAATTAAGTAAAGCCCCACCCCAAAAAATATCCGCAACATTCTGTGTCATGGTGCAATTTAGTATTAAAGGGGATGAGTGATAATAGTTTTTTATTGCACCTCCCTGGCTCCCAACGTTTGCAATAAAAACGCAACTTAAGATCGATGGAGAAGAGTTTTCATTATTAATCCCCCCACCACTAATTCCCTGATTGCCATAGAAGTAACAGTTGCTGACGGATGGCGAGGAACCATCAAAATTGCATATTCCACCGCCTGCCGCTGAATAATTCCCGATGAAATCACAATTTATTATCACGGGACTTGCATAATCATTTAATATTCCTGCCCCCGCTCCGGCATAATGCCCAGACCCACCTCCCTGATCCTCGTGGAAATATGCATAATTATCAAGAAATGTGCAGTTCTCGATTGTGGGCGAAACGGTAAAATTAAGCATTCCCGCTCCCTCGTTATTTCCACCATAGTAATCATTCGCACAGCCATGTGCAATTGTAAAACCATCAATAATAGCATTATTATTTCCTGTAACGACGGTATATGCGTTTTCGCCATAATTGGCAAAATTATTTCCATCATTCTTAAGCAAATCTCCGCTTAAAATTGTTTCATTAGTTATTGGATCGGAACTCTGGCCGCCATTTGCCGGATATCCACCAATCATGTTTACATTTGATACTAATGCAAATGTGGCAGTTCGAGGATGGGGAGCACCCGTTGGATTCGATGCTGTTTCGTCTGGATAATACGTTCCTGCCGCAACACGAATCTCCGTTACTCCTCCGCCTGAATTCCTCGCGGCGGTAAGAGCATCTTGAAGGTATTTGAACGCCTTTCCATCGCCCCAAGAACTGCCGCTGCCCGAAGTTGTAATATTGCTTTGAACATAAAGGGTAGGTGTTAGAACTGGATTTACTTCGTTGATAGTATAGGCAAAAGTGCTTGGCGTACCGAGAATTGCTCCATTGGAAGGATTGAAAAGCGTTATGTTCACAATTTCATTTACACCATGGGGAAAAGGATTGGCGACGACCGTTAACGGGATGGTCGCCGTTGTATTTATTGCATCAAAATTCAACGTTCCATTAGCAAGGGTGTAATCAACACCTCCGCCAGTTGCCGTTCCGCCGGTTCCCGTTGCCGTATAGTTGACGGTTTTGACCAAATCCGCAGCCGAAGCAGCCCTGATAGAAACACTAATTTTCGGCTGTGGTAGAGAACTTGGCCCGGAAGCAGAGGATGCAGCAGTATTAAAAGAAATAATAGCCGGTGTGGCGGCAATTGTTTCGGGCCATAGTTGGACGTCGTATTCCTCTATGGTTCCATCACGGGCAGTTACAAAAAAAGTCACCGACTTTGGTTGGGTTGCGGATAGGGTAATGTTCACCGCTTGACCTGAAGGAATTCCGGTTATTTGGTCACCAATTTTTATTTCTAATGTGGCCCCTATATCACTTGTCGTTGGTGTAATAGCTATCTGACTTACAGAAGGATTATAATTGATATCATAATAATGGCCGCCTGCTCGCTCCGTTATATCACTGGAAGGAACAGGGACACCGGCGATTTTAAAATCGAGCGAAGCAAGACTGGCGTCCATTCCTTTGGTAAATGTAACCCAATAGCTGTTTGAACGTAATTTATCAGGTGAGCTGATAATAATTTCTATATCTGTTTTACCAAAAGGAATAGAAATAGGATTGGGAACAACACTTTTATTAATGGCAAAACACATTATTGCATTTGGATCGTTGGCTTGGGCAATTAGGTTTACGGATGGTATCGTAGGGTCCAAATTATTTACGTTAAAATTATAGGTAGTTGCGATTACCGGCCAGGAAACGACGGGGGTATAAGGTATGGGATTTGCCGATGGATCATTTATGACCAAAGTTTTAAGCCTTGTATCCACACCTCTATTAACCGTAATGGAATAATTTGCAGTTTTGCCGCCACTGGGAGCCGTTGTTTGAATTTTAATATCGTTTGTGCCAGTTTCAAGCGTAATGGGGATGGAATGAGCGCCCGAAACAACAGTAATAGTCCCATTAATAGTAATTGTCGAAGCATTGTCAAGAGCAGTCGGCATAACATTAACGCTGCTTATATCGGCTAATACAGAAGCCTCAAAATGGGTGGTTGTCGCAATGTTTTCAAGAGGTAAGGGACTTAAGGGAACTGCCACATCGACTCCTTGAAACAAGGCAAGATCGGATAATGCAGGATCTGTTCCCTTTTGAACCTGAACAGTATATTGCATAGGTATATAATTTGATTTTGTAACTTCAATGGTGACATAATTATTCAACCCGGCTGCTAGGGTAGCTGTGCCTGTGCCACTCGTGGCTATTACGGTACCGTTATATTTCATCGTGATTGACGAGCCAACTACCTTTGGAGTCGCCGTGATAGTAATGCTGGGATCATTACTGATGACCTTAGCGGTATAGCCGGTTGCAAATGATTCAAAGGAAGGCAACAACGTTACCGGCGAAGCGCCGGCCGCAAACGTTAAATTGGAAAGCACGGCGATGTTGTTGGTCTCGTCTTTCGTGTACGTGCAAATTTCGATATTATCAATATAAACATAGGTATTATTGTCGGGTGAGCGCACAAGAAATTGAACAGCAGACAAGTTGTGGATTGCCTCAAAATCAAAGTAATATTCAAATTTCTGCCACCCTAAAGGACTGCCATACACATAACCGTAATTCAATGCATGGGTCGAGTTATCTCCTGTGACCCAATAGCGCCCATACATGTCAAATAGCCTTCCCCCGTCGGTCTTATAATATCCCGAAACCCGGCAAATTTTCCCGTTCATATTGGTGACAGTATTAGACGGCAAAGCCAAAACTCCATATTGGTAAAGACCGCTATTGTCCGTTTCAAACTTACTGCATTTTCCTCCTACGTTGGCATCTACCCCATCGTCAATAATTACGTTGTCCGTACTATTTCTTACCAAAAACGATGTGGGTTTGTTGTCCATGGAATTGGTATAAATAATATTTTTACAACCGCATGCCTGGCAGTATTCCGCAGTTGCTTTCTTCTGGGGTGTGGCGGCATTGACAAGGAAATATTGCGATGCACAAACCAATAACATGGCCAACACAGGGAAACGATACTGTATGAAATGTTTTTTCATTATTCCGCTCCGAATTTTTATAGGCAATCCTGGGAAAACAATCATTCTTTAAAGACCCCTTTTTCGATAAGCCGCCCAAAGACATCGTATTTAAAATAGCGTGCATGATTATTGGCGTCTACCATGGTGATCGGTAGCCCCATATTCATATCGTAATAAAAGGTCGAAATCTGCGCCTTTGCCGGATAAAACCGGATATCGTCCATATAAAATTCTTTTCCCGCATCAGTTGAAACAGTTCCAATTGCAATTCGCATAAAGGTAGAAGGAGAAAAATCATGGCATGTTATTTTAAATTCTACTAATTGCCATTTATCGGACACTAAGCCATCCTTTACGACATCATGAACTATTGTGGGCGTACATAGATTGTTGGATATTACCCCAAGCGAGAACTGCACTCGATTAGTACCATTAATCGGCAAAATCCAGGCGGAAAAAACATAATCTTGATTATATTGGACTTGGACATATTTAGTAGGTCCAAAACAATTTTTCACATGCAGCGATTTATTTCCAAAATGTACAGGCGAGGAAACCAATTCAAGCGCGTCACAGGTTTGGTCCGGAGTTTCCAGACAATTGTTTTTCTGCCATCCGTTCGGCACATCAAAAAAATATTGATTCTCCAAGTCTTCGTAATCGCAGGTGTAAACTCCGCATTCCTTTGCAGAAGCATTATCGATTTTGCCGATAACACCATTAAATAAGGGATGATATACCAGGGTATAAGGAACATTAACCCCGTTAAACTGCGTGAGAGGACGAGAGAATCTATCGATTGAATCTATTATTCTTGTAGAAATCCAATTAGGGTACGTGGTCGGAAATAGTCGTGTTCCGGGACCGATTTCCGACCCGGTAGGAGATATAGTAGAGGTAATCGGCCAAGTAAAATCATTGTCGGTTATGCCATTCCAGGAAAAGTCCGCGTGAGTTTCAAAACGTGTCTGGCCTGAGGAGCCGAGAGGATTCGGTGGGATGCGGGTGAGTGAAAATTGGGTGAATTTAGCTGACTGAATATTGGTTATAAGTGAAATATTATCCGGAATCACATTGCCGTTATTGGCCGAAACCAATGAACCGCCATCAAGAGACACGGTATTCTTGCTATGCATATTATCAAGAAAATCCTTTTGACCGGAATTGCCGGTTGTAAGTAAAAACCTGAATGGGATTTTTATATCAAGCTTAATTGAACTGGTTGCACCTGTTACCAGCGTGGCAAGGGCATTTCCCGTGAGGGCGTCGAACAAACCGAATTTTGTGGTCTTGGGGACCCTATCGGTTTTGTCTGTTATGGAGACTAAAAATGGCTTGCTCCGGACAACATCGGTAATTGTTTTTTCATAATAATGGTAAGAATTACTTATCTTGACTGCATCCCTTCTTATGGAGCGCTCCTGGATCAGGCCTAGCGGTTTATCACCTCCCAGACGGGCATCAGAACCTAAACCGGTAACGACACCGATACCTGGCCTATTAAGTTCCTCACTAAAAGCATATTCCTTGTCGCTCTCCGCGATTATTTTTTCCGTAGCGCCGCTCTTTTTTATTTGCTGAACGCTTTTAGTTAAGCCAGCCAGACTGCTATGATCGAAAACAGTAAGTACTTTTAAAGTAGGGTCGAGTCCTCCGGGTTTAGAAGTAGAATGGAGTTCCGAACTAATTAATGAGGTAAGAGTTCCATTTATTTTAATTAAATCATTAAAGGTAAAATAATTATACCGCGTTAAGCCATTTACACCATTATCGCCCGACTTATAATCCGGTGAGGTTTGCCGGACTTCGACGGTTGGGTAAATAACCGTTGTATTGCCGGTAGTATACATGGGCTCGATTGAACGGATTGTTTTATTGGTTGAATTAGGAACCCGGTTTATGCCAACCAGTTTTACATCCCCCGAACTCGATGCATCGTATTTAATTGTTGCTATGGAGCTATTCTCCATATATATACCAGAAGCAATTTTTACCATTTTCACAACATTATTATTCTTTTTTCGATAGGTTGATGGGAAATCAATATTATCCGATGCTTGGATCGCCCCATTGACAGCGATTTCAATATGTCGCTTTGCCGTCGTAACCGGTTGCGCAGGATTTCTATAAAACAGATACAAATCATAGTACTTACCAGCAACATCGCTAAAAGAAAATACGACCTGCTTACCAACGTCGAAATTGATTAATTCTGAATGTTGGACTCCTACATAAGGGGGATATGGAGGAACGGAACCTCCTGGGGGAAAGGGATCGCTCCATATAATTTGATCATCCGGTTGCATTCCATTGCTGTAGGTTAATAAATCATTGCTATAATGTTGCCCCCCTGGAAGCGCTGGAAGCACATAAACGCTACCGGCTTCGTGAGAATCCTGCACAATGTACATCTGGGGCAAGCCTTGGTTCGCGGAATATTCTGCCGGGGTGGTAAAAAGTTTGGGGACTGCTGCTTCGGGAACCTCGGCCATGACCCCGGATAGAGGATAATCATATGCCGTAGTTTTTACTCCGGAGCCGGAATTGCTCCTTAATTTAGACACCCTTATTCCGTCGCAAATACCCTGGGTCGGCCATATTCCCTTAATGTCGATATGGATGTTCTGTCCGCTAGGAATATAAAGGTGGCGGTCGATAATCATTGTTTTTGCCGTTTTGTCAATATTGAGGGCCCTATACATATAGCACAATCTCGTAAAAGTATGGTCGGTGCCGATTTCCGTACCAGAAATATAGACGATAATCAGCATGCCGTTTTCCCAATTGGTAAAATCGATACCCGGAGCGGGATCTAATACAAGCTCGGTTTCGGTCCCCCCCACATGTGCAGCGACGCGACTGGTATAATAGGCGCTATTTCCAAACATTTCAAGGTCACCGGTGTTGTTTTTATAATTTGGATTGTATTGATTCATTTGGGCAAGAGCGTTCCAACTGGACTTGGCCTGGTCTCTTTCGTAGTCAACTTCTATCGTACCGCAGGAAGGCAACAATATTTTAGAAAGGTTCCAGTTAACACCTTGCTGCAAATCCGTAGCTCCAGGGTATTTTGCTTTTTTAAATCCCCAAGAATCGACATCTTCGTGGTTTACGTAGGGGGCATCGGCATTCTGATATTTAAACATGCTCGAAGGCATATTAACCGGG
>JAQUMP010000010.1 GCA_028718065.1 Chitinivibrionales bacterium
AGATCTGCTTATTCAAAAGGCCGGTATTGACCGGCTTCCACTGCGCGCCGTTATTTGTGGAGAGAAAAATGCCACCATTGGTCCCCGCAAAAATTGAGCTGCCCTTTATAGCCAGCGCCTGAATGTAACTGTCCCCTGCATACGTTAAGACCCACTGCGCATGTGCCGGTCGCGCGAATAAGCCCATAAACCCAATTAAAACAATTCGCAGCATTAAAGTTCTTTTCATACAGAGTATAGGCCGCAATTTTTATGCCATGCCGCGAATCCACTTTTCTTTCCTTATTAAGCGCGAGAGTTCGCGTTTTAGCTAAAAAAGTTCTCATAATAAAGAATTATTCATAAATAGCAGTTAAAAATGGGCATTCGATTGCCATGGCACGTAGCTTGCGTTGGTAATAAGAACGCTCGCTTAGTTGTTTAGCGTGCGTCTAAAAGTGAGAGAAACAAGCAGGTTTTTAAAAGTGAAGGGACGCCATGATAATCAAAAAAAGAACAGTATCGTACATTTTGCTGGCAGCGGCAATGCTGTTTAATGCCGACGCAAAAACGTTTTACATCGATCCCGCCAGCGGTAATTTGAGCAATGACGGCAGCCAGGCCCACCCCTGGAAAACGCTGCAAGAGGTCCTTGATAATAATAAAGTTCAATCGCGGGCATATTCAACCAATCCTTACGCCCCCGGCGATACGTTAAAAGTAATTAACCAGGGCGCGCCGGTAAATGCCGGCGATACGCTGCTGTTAAATTCGGGCTATCATGGTGATATTTCCATCCAGGCCGCCGTGAACGCCGATTATATAACCATTGCGGCGGCGGCCGGGCAAATACCGCAAGTCAATCATATTTTAATATCGGGAGCGAGCAGATGGAAAATCCAGGGGCTCACCGTGAGCGCCGCCTTCGATACCGTGGGGCATAACCGGGATCTTCTCTATATCAACACCAATGGTTGGGCCGGGCCCAGCAGCGCCATTACCGTTGAAAATTGTTCGCTGTATACCGTCAAAGACGCTTCCGCCTGGAGCATGAATGATTGGGGAAGCTACGCCTGCACCGGCGCGCGGTTGCACGGCAAAAACTTTATTTTTAGGAACAATTTTGTTTCCAATGTAAATATCGGGGTGCGGGTCATCGCGGATTCGTGTCTCATCGAAAAAAATATTTTTGATGGTTTCTCCGAGTGCGGTATGCGCCTCGCCGGAACCAGTAATTGCGCCTTTAATTATAACGTGGTGCAAGGGTTCCACATGGTAAACAACATTTACGGCCTTGGATTTCAGGGCTATTCCACCGGGCCGGACGGCACCGTGGGCGCCGGTGTGGTAAGTCATATAAGCGTGGTCGGCAACATCATTATCAATACGCTTTCGCCGGCGCAACCTTTTAAAGGCCAAATGTACGGCATCGCCTGTTTTGACGGATGGTACAACGATTGGACCGTGGAAAATAATGTGGTCATGACCAATACCTGGTACGGCATTGCGCTTAACGGTGCCGTGAATTGCCGTATTGTAAATAATACCGTTTGCCGGCTCGACACGGCCGATGCCTCGCTGCCCTGTATAACCGTTTCCGATTACTCGGCCGGCGCCAAAAGCACCGGCTCTGTTCTGCGCAATAATTTCTGTGGCTCCATTGTTAATAACGGCGATACAACCTGCCGCGCCGATCACAATATTACGGCCTATAATCCCGATAGTTTTTTTGTGGATTATGCAAACAAAGACCTGCGGTTAAAACCCGGCTGCGCCGCCATCGACAGCGGCAGCGCCGACTTAGCGCCTGTCAATGATATCGCCGGCACCATCCGGCCGCAGGGCGGCGGCATCGATATCGGCGCCTATGAATATTTTGTTCCCGTAGCCGTTATGCGTCCGCGTCTCGGCCCGGCCGAAGACGGCGTCCGGAAATTGATTGTCGGTTATAATCGTTTCGACCGGAGCATTTATGCCTCTCTTAAAACGACCGCGTCGATGCGTTTACTTAACGAAAAGAACGGTTATGTGTTCAGCGTTGTTGATATTCTCGGAAAGCAACGGGGAACGGTCCGGTATTCGGACAAATCTTACCTGCGCTGGAGAAGCGCGGACCCTGAAAACGGGACCGGTCCCGGCGTTTATATAGTTACCGTAAAAAACGGAAGTTTAAGCATGAGCTCTCGGGTGATGGTCCGGTAAGAAAATTTTAACCAATACAAGGAGCGGCAAATGGATTTTGTAATCGGAGTTTTGGTTGTGGTAGTTTTAGTATTTGGGATTATCTATTTAGCGCATCGAGCATAAAAGAAAGAGGGTAAAATGGATTTTCTTTATGGCGCATTGGTTCTTGTAGTTGTAGTGCTGGTGATTGTCTTTTTAGCCAATCGAGTATAAGGGGCGCAAAATGGGTTTCGTTTATGGAATATTGGGTGTTGTGGTTTTGGTGCTTTTGATTGTTTTTTTAGCGCATCGAGTGTAAAAACCACGATCAAGGTCGCGTAAGGTAACCACCGGTAATCTTGTCGGCGTTTTTTTTATGCCATGATTTTGATGGGTTAAAGGCCATTAATAAAACCAATATTAAATGCATATCGAGATTACTAATCTGACCAAAGTTTACAAACAAAAAAGAGGACTTCTCCCGGTAAGCCTTGCGGTGGAAAAAGGAGAGCTTATCGCCGTTATCGGCCATAACGGGGCGGGGAAATCCACTCTTTTAAAAATCTTGGCCGGTTGGCTGCGACCCGACAGCGGCAAAGTTCTGGTGGACGGCGTTGATCTGGAAAATAGAACTGCAATGGTGAGGAAGGTTGGTTTTGTCCCGGAAACCCCGAACCTTTTCGATTATTTTTCGGTTGAATACAATTTCAAAATATTTGCCCGTCTTTTTCAGGTTCCTTTTTTGCGCATAGAAAAAATCCTCACGGAATTCGGTTTGCTGCCTTTTCGCAAGAACAAGGTCCATATTTTATCAAAAGGGTTACGGCAACGGGTAAGCATCGGACGCGCGCTCGTTGCCGATCCATCGGTGCTGCTTTTTGATGAACCTACTTCGGGATTGGACTTCGAGATGACCAAAGAGATTTACAGATTGTTAAAAGATTTTCATGCATCGGGGAAAACGATTCTTTTTACCTCCCATCGCCCCGAAGAGATAAAAACCCTGGCAACGCGCATTGTTGCGCTGCATAACGGAAGTCTGGTTTTTAACGGCCCACCCCAAAGCTATTTCCAATCGGAAATTCATGAGTTGCTATACCAATGACAATGATACGAAACATTATTACCTTAACCTTGAATGATTTGGCCCTGGCATTTAAAAATAAAACCATCTTTCTGGTCCTTTTTATACCTTTTTTTGTTTTTTTCTCTTTAAAAATGGTCGATCAGGCCGGCGCCGATTTTAAAAAAATTACCATCGGAATTCTTCAAAAAGAAACCTATCCACCCGCTATTTTGCAAGCCGTTATATCGGCCGATAAAATATTTACCGTTTGCCGTGTCGCAAGCGTTGGGGAAGGCAAACAAAGGTTAAAAGAAAAAAAAATAGACGGTCTGTTACTAAAATCTAAAAAAGAACCAAACAGCCTGGCGCTTGTGGTTTTGAAAAAAGAGTCCCTTCAAACCGTTTCGATCGTGCAGAGTTTTTCGGCATTGCAAAAAGCAACCGAAGGCAATAACATAAACTGGATTTCCGATGTTACGCCTCTTTTTACCGGCCCGATCCAAAAACAAACTTTACCGGCGTGGATCCTGATGCTGGTTTTGCTGGTAGGCTTTATAATACTGCCCGCGCAAGTCGCCGAAGAAAAGGAAAAGAAACTCCTTCTTGCTCTTTTGCAAACTCCCATGCGCGAAATTGAGTGGCTTATCGCTAAATTATTTCTGGGCATGATTTTAATCTTTACCGCAATCCTGTTTCTCCATCTGCTGGGTAAATTTGATTTCGGCAATATTTTGAGTTATGCCGCATTTATCGCGGTCGGCGGTTTCTGCTTTAGTTCTTACGGGATCTTTTTGGGGTTTTTATGCCGCAGCCAGGCAAGCGCCAGGACCCTCGGCGTTATTTTTTATTTGCCCCATCTGCTTCCTTCGGCGTTATCGGATTTTTCACAAAAATTAGGGGCCGTTGCTCCTTTTTTACCTTCCTCCCGGTTTTATGGTCCGGTTAAATCCATTCTCCTGGAGGAAGGCGGAATGTCAAGTTTTTCGCTGGATTGGATCTATTTGCTTTTGGTCGGCATGGCGACCTTTTGCTTTGCCTATTTATTAATTAAAAAACGGTGGTTGATGTAGTATGCGTAAATTGTTCCTAAAATGGCCGCTCTTTTTGCTTTTTCTTACCGTATGCCTTATGGGAAATGCGAAAGCTGACGGGGACAATTCCGGCCACCACCGCCTTGAATCCTGTATTTCCGAATATAAGGACGGCGATTATCAGAGGGCCGGCGACAGTTTGCAGGCGCTTTTGCCGTTATTGGCGGACCGCAAGGACCGGATGGAAGCCTTTAAATACCTGGGGTTTTGCCTCGGCATGTTGAACCGTATTGACAAATCGAAAGCCATTTTTAAATCGGCCCTGGAAAAGTATCCGGGCATGGAGATCGATACGCTCGAAGTTCCGCCGAATATCGCCCTGATTTTTAAACAGGCGAAACTCGAAAAAAAAGTGGAAACACTTGAGGCTTCGGCGGAGAGCGCCGCCGATATCAGCCAGACGCACCGTGTAAATAAATCCGGACAAACGGGTCCTTCCAACCGGGTCCCTGTTCAGGTGATCGTCCGGAAAAAGGACCTTGTCGCGCCGATAGTGTTGCTCTGTGCAGGCATCATCAGCGCGGCAGGAGGCGCCGATTTGTTTTATTCCGGATACCGGCAGTACCGGCACTACAAATCGATCGATGTTGCGGACCAGAACGCACTTAACCAAGATTATTTAGGCTACCGCAACGCGTGCATCGCCGGGGCCGCGTGCGCGGCCGTGACCGCCGTCCTGCTCCCGGTTTCTATTTACCTTTTTGTAAAAACAGAACCCCCTGAAAAAGGGATGGCCATATCGTTTGTTAATGGATCTCCCTCGTTGGTATGGTTATTTTAGCCGCTGTTGACGCAAACGTTTACTGTTCCAGTTGGACTTTTATCCGGGTTACTTCTCCCTCGGCGACATGCACGATTTCCGAATGCGGCTTGAACCCTTCCCGTTTCAACACGAGCGTGTGGTCGCCTTCTGTCAATGATAGCGGCCGGGGCGTCGGCGCCGTGCCTTGATAAACGTCGTCGATGTAGATTTCCGCCCAGGGGTAAGAATGAACGTGAAGCAGGCCGGTTCCCCGCTGGCGTTGTTTTAAGGAGATGGATGCGAATTTGGTGGCATTGGGTTCTATGGTAAGAATCGAGCTGAACGAGGAATATCCATCCAAAAACACTGTGACGGAATGGTTTCCCTGCCGCAGCCGTTTGCCGTCCGTCAATTCTGCGGAAAAGGCCGTTTTCCCGTCGATCCTGACCGTAGCGCCGCTTGGCTCCACCGCTAATTTAAGCGTGCCGAAATGCGCGCCGTCGGACACTATAACGGGTTTGCGATCGTGCGGCGTAGCGACCGGCGGGGGATGAAACTTCTTTTTATCCGGTTGGACCGTCGTGACTTGGTTTTTTGAATTGCCGGACCCGGCAATCGTGGTCAATTCGTTCTTGAGCGCGGCATAGCCGCCGAAAAACTCATTCCCGGAATCGGTAACGACCGGCGTTTTCCCGTCATGATGATTTTCCCGGGACAAACCGTTACGCTGCGGCGTTTGTTTGCTGTTCTCAGGGGAATTCGGGCCGCCAGGCTGGTTCTTTTGGACCATCATGAATACCGACGCCGCGCCCAACGAGACGAAGCCTAAAATGCCGATAATTGAAATCGCCCTTTTGGCGGGCCATACCTTGCCGAAAATTGCCTGCGGAAAGAAACCAAGGCGGGAGGGGGAGCGCATTTGCGCGATGGCCTGCTCATAAAGGGCCCCAAAACGCGGCCGTGGACCGGTCTTTACATTTAAGACTTCGGGGGCTTTGCCTTGCGGGTTGTGACCGCCATATTTTTCGGCCTCCAAAAAATGCGCGTCGGCGCGTTCCCTGTTTCCGGCCTCGAGAAAATCATTTCCTTTTTGTAAATGGTATCGTACCAAAATCCCGGCGATTGCCCGCTCGACCGGGTCTTTGTCCGTGATATAATTCATTATCATTTTTTCAAAGTCCCGGATGCCGAGGTCGTCTAAATAATTCCCCAGGCATTCAACCATCCGGTCCAGCGATGCAGGCCGGTGTTCCGGTTTTTTTTCAAGGCATGCCTGCACCGCATTTGCTAAATCATCGGGCAACGTGGGCGCGATTTCCCGCACATCTTTTTCTTTTTCATGGACTATGGAATAAATAAGTTGGTGGATATCTACGGCATCAAAGGGGAGCCTTCCGCAAATTATCTGGTAAGCCAGCACGCCGGTCGACCAGATGTCCATAAAGACGTCCTGTCCCGCCTCGCCGCTCGCCACTTCGGGCGGCATATAGCCGGGCGTCATAATAACGTTGGCGGGATCATTGAATGCAGCATATTCATCCGCGCGAGCGCTGGTCCTGGCCAGCCCGAAATCGACCACCTTTACTTTTCCGGTTTTTGAAATCAGAATGTTTCCCGGTTTTATGTCGCAATGGACAACACCATGCTTATGCGCGTAATTAAGACCTTTCATGGCTTGAAGAAGGACCATCAGTCCGATTTCTTTTGGAAACGGATGCCGGCCCAGAAGCTGTTCCAAGTCAACCCCATCTATATATTCCATGGAAATGAAAAAGGAATTATCGTCTTCGCCAAAATCAAGGACCTTGATGATATTGTCGTGGTTTAATCCCGCCGCGGATTTGGCTTCGTTTTCGAACCTTTTTATCAGCTTGGGGTCTTTTTGTATGTCCAACGCCAATTCCTTGATGACCACGCGCCTGTCTAAGGCCACCTGGGTCGCAAGGTAAACGTGCCCCATGCCACCTTCGCTTAATTTCCTGATATCGGAAAAATCTTTTATTGAGAAAGCCATAGCGATATTTCCCGAAAATGCCCAATAGGCCCTTTATGATGTTTAATAGGTCTTTTCCGATGCCCCTCTATATTGGCATGCAATTAGCATGCCTTTTATAGGGAGTGGTGGTTTTAACTCACCCCTCCCGAGGGAAAGAATGCGATCGATTATTAAAAAAAAAAGCAGGCCGGGCGCGATGTTGGCCTTATCCATTTCGCTCCTGGCGGTGCTATTATTATGCGGACGAACGAATCCTTTTGATGTGAATTCACGCAATTACATATCCGCAAAAAAGCCCCACGCGACTTTTATTAAAGACACCCTTACGGCATTCCTGTATGATACGATTGCCATTCAAATCGCGTGCGCCGACACGACCGTCGGCGGAAAAAAAGGCGCCATAAAGGAATTTTATTTTTCCTGGGAGGGGGACACGGCTTTGGCCGACAGCGTTAACGGAACGGATGCGGACACTTTTGTCTTTAAAAAAGCCTTTCCGCCGGGTGTGCGTACGGCCAGGGTCAGCGCGCTGGATTTTGAAGGCGCACTATCGGGTCCCGACAGCGCCGTGCTGGTCATCATGCTCAGCCGGCCCCGGATCATGGACATGGCGTTGCCGCACTCCGCTCCAAAATCCGCGCGTTTTACAATCAGCCTGGTCGCCACCGATACCGGCGGCGTCATTCAATCCTACCTGTGGGCCTTGAACGGGACCGACTATTCGGACACAACAGCGGTGGATTCTTTCACGACTTCTTTTAATGACACCGGCGAAAAGGAAATTGGCGTAAAAGTAAAGGACAACAAGGGCATTGTCTCGGCGGCGGACACGCTGCACGTCGTTATATTTGAAATTCCGGACACCACGCCGCCGTCGATGGCATTTTTGTCGCCCCAGGATAACGATAGCGTGGGCATACCGGACATTATCGCCTACCTCCAGGCAAAGGACGAAAACGGGGTGGCGGCGGTGGTTATAAATACGGTCCCGCTTACGCAGTCACAGGATGTATGGAAAGGGCCGATCACCCTTGCGCCCGGCAAGAACACCCTTATCGCCACGGCAACGGACGCCCGCAATAACAGCGCCACGGCGCAAATCAGCGTTTTTTATATCACCGCAGCAATTGACAAAACGCCACCGGTGATTATCTTTAAGGTCCCCGCGCACCGGCAGGACACCATCCTCACGCCGGCCTGCGCGGTGCAGCTTTTGGCTCTCGACGAATCCGGGGTCGCCGCAATCACGCTGGCGGGCGCGCTCATGGCAAAAAGCCCTGCGGACAGTTCCTTTGGCTCCACGGTACAACTCAGCGACGGGAAAAACTCTTTTGTCATCCAGGCCGTTGACACCAAGGGAAACATCGGGTACGATACGCTTATTATTTTTCATCCGGCCAAGGTCGCCCCTGTCCTGGTCAGCCCAGGCAACAAGGTCGCGCTTGTAAACCAGAACGTAAGCTTTCAACTGGTCGCATCGGACATGGACGTAAGCCAGGTCCTTACCTTTTCGATGGCCCACGCGCCGGGCGGCGCCACCTTGACCGGCAACCAGTTCAATTGGACGCCCGCGTATTCCCAGATCGGGCAATACCAGGTGACTTTTTACGTGCGCGATAACGGCACGCCGCCGAAGGCCGATTCCGCGACCATTACGCTATCGGCGCTCAAGACGAACATAGCGCCCGTTCTTGCCAACCCGGGCAATAAAACCATTAATGAAAACCAGAACCTGGCGTTCGATCTTTCGGCCACGGACATTAACGGCGACAGCATACGCTATTCCATGACCACTCCTCCCGCGGGCGCAACGCTTACGCAAGCGCATTTCAATTGGACGCCTACGTATTTACAGGCCGGTGGCTACACCGTTAAATTTTTTGTCACGGATAACGGCACGCCTCCGATGAGCGATTCGCAGACCATTGCCATTACGGTCAACAACGTTAATGTGCCGCCGTCACTCGCGAACCCGGGCAATAAAACCGTCAACGTAAACCAACTGCTGCAATTCTCCCTTTCGGCCACGGACGTTGACGGCGACGTTATCGGTTACTTTTTGTCCGGCGCGCCACCCGGCGCAAACCTGGCCGGCGCGAATTTTACCTGGACGCCCACGTTTCAGCAGGCCGGGAGCTATACCGTTAAGTTTTATGCGCGGGACAACGGCACGCCGCCGATGAGCGATTCGCAGAGCATTACGATCAGCGTGACCGCCGCAATCCCCGCGGTCCCCGTCATCGCCGGCGTCACGGCCGGCAATAAAAGCGTTAGGGTTAGTTGGGCCTCCGTGCCCAATGCAACATCCTACAATCTCTATTACCAGGCCGGAAGCTCCGTTGTCAAGGGGACGGCCACGGTCATTACCGGGGCAACGACCCCGCAGGCCGTAAACGCCCTGACAAACGGTACTCAATATGCGTTTGCCGTGACTGCCGTAAATACGAGTGGTGAATCAAACCTCAGCGCGGTCCAAACGGCAGTGCCGATCAGGCCATGATTCCGTCGGACCGGCTACAGAAGCGGCGCCAGCAGGCGTGCAATCCCTTCAAAAAACTCAACCAGCACGTTTGCTTTTTTAATACCCGGAACGGATTGACTTATAAGATCCGTCACCCAGCGGTCCAGTTCGTTGACCGTGTCTTCGTTATAAATAAAAAGGGCGATTTCGTAGTTAAGAAAAAAGCTGCGCAGGTCCGTATTCATGGAACCCACGATGCCGAGCTCATTGTCAACAAGGATCAGCTTGCCGTGCATCATGCCGGGGGTAAAGTTGTAAATGGTCGCACCGCTCTCCTGAACCTGCCGGAGATAGTTGCGCCGAACCAGGTCGGCCAGCGGATGGTTGGAGACCCGCGGAATAACGATGCGCACGTCAATGCCGCGCTTGGCGGCAATGCAAATCGATTTGAGCAGCATCTCGTCCGGAATAAAATAAGGGGTTACGATCCAAACCCGGCGGCGGGCCTTAAAGAACACGGTAATGATGCTTTCGTACAGCGGATCGCCGGCAACGTCCGGCCCGCTCGGCACCGCCTGCAGCGCTACGTCCGCGCCGCTGCCGCCGTGGCCCGGCGCATTCCCGGGGGGCGTATCTTGCTTTGCGGCAAAGCGCCAATCGGAGCTGAAAACATGCTGCAAGTCGGCAAGCACGGGGCCCTTTACAATAAGAGATAGATCGTACCAGCGTCGCCCACCGGCGGTCGCGCCCATGTACTCCCGCGCTATGTTCATGCCGCCGAGCATGGCGACGGTGTTATCGACGATGATTATCTTGCGATGATTGCGCAAATTGGCGCGGCCCCGAAAGAGCAGATGCATCATCGGTATGAAAAAAGCGCAGCGGCCCCCGGCGGCAACCAGCGGGGCCAGCATCTTTTTGGATATGGTAAAGGAGCCCAGCGCGTCCAAAAGCAGGCGTACGGCAATGCCCTGTTTGGCCCGGCGCGTCAGGGCCGCAAGAATGGCCGTGCCGGTTTCGTCGTTTCCTAAAATATAGGTTGTAATATCGATGCTTTTTTCGGCATGTTCTATAAGCTCCACCAGCGCGGAATAGGCCTTTTCCCCGTTTACAAGAAGCGATACTTCGTTGCCGGGGCGCAGGGGGAAGATACAGCCGACGCCGGGGGTTATAAGCCGCTCGCCGCAGGCTTTTATGTCAAGCGCAAGGTCGGCCTTGTTTTTTGTCATGCGCTTTAATTTGCGGCCGCCAAAGAGTATGTACGCCGGTACGCCAAAATAGGGGACCAGTAAAATTGCCAGCAACCAGGCTATGGTGCTGGCGGGGGAGCGCCGCGGCTGGTTCTGGTGGACCAGCAGGGTTACGGCAAGAAAAAAACCGATAATCGGAAGGACCTCAAAAATTATCCAATTTACCTTAATCATAGGAGCGCCAAACCTCCGTATTTTCCCTAAGGCAATTCGCTTTCTATAATCAGGGACGCATGGTCGGATAGTTTCCGCCAAACGCCCCGATAGTACGTTGCGGCCTTTTTTGCCGTTAATCCCCTTATGTAAATTCTGTCGAGCGGCAGCATTGGAATGCGCGCCGGAAAAGTACGCGCTCTCCTGCCGTTCACCGCTACGGCGGCGTCGCTCAGGCCTAAAAGCGAAGCAAAATCGCTGACGCCGCGGCCGCGCCAGTCGTTAAAATCACCGGCCATAATGAGCGGTGCGTCGCGCGGAATATGCCGGTTAATGTAGTCGGCCTGCATCCGGAGCTGTTTGCGGCGCGAAACGGCAAAGAGCCCCTGGTGAATACAGAGACAATGCAGCAGGGCTCTGTGGTTGGGAACCTTTATGCCGCAGTACAAAAAACCGCGCTGTTCGATACGATTGGTGGAGGAGTCGATCTGCTCGGAACGAAGGATCGGAAACTTGGAAAGGACCGCATTGCCATGATGGCCATTGGGATAAAATGCGTTCTTGCCATAGGCAAAATAGCTCCATACGGAATCGGCCAGAAATTCATGTTGCGCTTGATCGGGCCAGGTGGGATGCTTTTGGGCATGCGAGGAATTTTCGCCGGCAACCTCCTGCAAAAAGACGATATCGGCCTCCGTGGAACGAATGGCCTCGCGCAGCCGGTGAAGCACAAACCGCCGGTTGCTCCAGGAGAAACCTTTATGAATATTGATCGTTACTATGCGCAAATTGAGCATACGACAGGGCGCGTTCAGGAGCGAAGCACGAAAGCGTTCCCGCTAAAATAGTTTCGAATAATCCACGGCGGGACTTTTTTTAACTTCTTCCCGCGGACGGTCCAGGTGCATACTGGCGTTGTCCCAGAACACGCCCTTGATCCAGGTAAGGGGAACGGCCACTTCCTTCTCGGACAGCCAATTGCCGGTATTCGCGACCAGATACCGCAGCGTCCAATCTTTATCGTCAACGATAAAATCATCCGCATGCCCGATTTCACCGTCGGTGGCGTGGATCGTGTAACCGGTAACTTGACGCATGCTGCGCAAATGCGGATTGTCGTTGCGCTCCGGTTCGGGAGGTTCCTGCACCAAAGGGGTTTCAAAGAGGGGATAGGGCGTTATGCCGAACGCGCCTCCGTAGCCGCCTTCCCAGTACAAGGGCCACTGATAATAATCATGCAACTCGGCCTCATGCTGCCGGGAAACGGGCCGCTGCGTATCGATATCGGGGCTGTTGCGGACTTGATCGCACGTAAGATTTACCGAAAACGTGCGTGTCTCCCAATCGGGTTTACCGAGTGCGACAACGGAAATAACTACCTTGCGGCCGGACAGCCAATTTCCTGTTTCCGCAACCATATACCGGATGGTCCAGGTGGCGTCGTCAAAGTAAAAATCGTGGACTTTTCCAAGGTCGCCATCGGTGGCCCGCACCGTATAGTCTATCATGCCGTGTAAACTGCGTTGCACAGGGTCCCCTTTCGTGAAATACCGAGAATTTACCGCCGAGATCGGGTGTGATTTAAGACGTTTTGAACAAGATCGGTCGCCATTTCAAGCGTCTTTTTAGTATCCATTAAAACTTCATCAATGCCTTTTCCCAGTTTTTCTCCTTGTCCGTTGACGGCCCATTCTTCTAATACCAGTCCGGTTTGCTCAAGCTTTTCCGCGGCAACGCCGATGGATACATCGAGGACTTGACCGGTTTTTTCCGCAAGTCCCGTGCGCCAAAAACGCACAAGCTTCCAACTCGCGAAGGCAAGACCGACAAAAATTGCAATATGATATAAACCCTGGATGCAGCATTTTATTTTTTTCATAAATAGCCTCGATTAATAACGAAAGAAGTATCCTTAAGACGTTCGGTTCTTTAAATGTTCAAATACGCTCCGCAGGCGGGCCGTCGCCGTTTCGAGCGCTGCAACGGAGTCTTTTATTGTATCGTCGATTCCTTTTCCCACTTTTGCATAAGCGCTCTTCGGGCGCAAATGACGCGCAAATTTAATATATAAAAGTATGCCGACGCCCCAAAACACGCCGCAAATCACCAGCAATTTTCGTAGATGTTCCATGGTTTGCCCCCTCTTTTTAAAATGGACTAATAAAAAATAAAAAGGCCCTTTTCGTGCATGATTATACGCCAAAAAGGAACCCGACCGTAATGACGAAGAAATCGCTTTTCGGGCCGCTGACGCCGGGGACCGTTTTAAAATCATAATTCAGGAAGACATAGCGAATGTCACCCGTCAATTTGATTTTTGGGCCTACCGGCAGTTCCGCGCCGCCGCCGAAATGCCAGCCGAATTTCTGAGTCGTTACGTCCGTAACGGTCGGGTCCTTATAATCGAAAGTCACATTGTACCAGCCGGCGCCTATGGCCCCATAAACAATGGGGAGCGGATAAATTAAGCCGGTCACCATGATCGGCCAGTCGCTGACCGTTACGGCGCCGTGACCGAACTTTTCCTGGCGATAATTTACGGATGCTTCGGTCCCCAAGAGCGGCAAAAATTTAAGGCGCGCGGCTATGCCGCCCATAACGGAGCCATTGTCGGCATCCTGGGCCTTATAATAACCAATCTGCGGGCCGATGTTTAAACTCTGTGCGTTTACTTGTGCAACCGTCAAGGGCAGGAGTCCGATGAGCAGTAATGTTTTTTTGTTCATACCATTTCTCCCTGTTTTAATGATTGATTAAATTAAAATGAGTGCCGTTTTCCGGCTATAAAACTTTCCGTCCGGTAATGACCTTTACTAATACAACTACGATGGCCACCACCAGCAGAATATGGATAAAACCGCCCATGGTGTAGGAAGTAATAAGCCCCAAAATCCATAATATCAACAAAACCACGGCAAGAGTGTAAAGCATATCATGTCTCCTTTTATTAAAAACAGCTTCTTTACTTTTTAGAACCAATAATGCCGTGGTGCGCCAAATCTCTTATCACCAGGCCGGCAATTCCCTGTTGCATGTCCGTTACGGTACGGGGGTCGGGCGTTCTGCTCGTCGCGCTCCAGACCAAACGGCCGTCGTGACCGGTGGTGGTAACGTCGATCGTGCGAATAGCGACCTTTTGAGTGTCGATGTATCCCGGATGGTCAATTTCGGTATAATAGGTCCAGTATCGTTGCCAGTAAAAGCTGTAGCGCACATTCTGGACCGTGGAAGTATACTCTTGAATATATTGGACATTCTTTTCGGTTGGAAGCCTCTGGATAACCATAATGCCGTCGAAATTATTGGTCTGCACCGTCGCCATGATCTGGTTGGTGTCCGGCGGTGCATCCGGGAACAAACGATACGATTGCGTCGCCCCTACGCCCTGTTTTGCAAGTTCTCCGGCAAAAGCATCTTCCCAAAGGCGCCGTTTGGCGCCATCTTTTCTTACCGCAATTACCAGCATTTTTCCGAGCGGCGCAGATTGATATGAGGGATCATGCCAAATACCGACCAAGCTGGACGAGGCGCAGCCGCCCATCTGCCCCACCAAAAAAAATAATCCCGCCCCAAAAACCACTTTCAATACCGAATTCATATATTTCCTTTCCATAAAATTATAGGTTTTTCCTTCCCCTTATAAGAAAAGCGATTATTATGCCAGACGGCGCCCTTGTGCGAAGCACAATTTCCCTGCCTTCATGAATGCAATGAAAATGCGCGGGCCATGTGATTCATGCTTATGGGAATACCCATTTCGAATATGGGAATATAACCGGCCCTTCTATCTTTTAGGAATTACCCCCGCGGTACCGGCGCTCTTGCCGGGGACGAGGACAAAGTCGCAAAATTTGCTCTGGGTCCAATAGTAACCATCCTGGTCGCACGTTACCGCGAATTTGTCGCGGTTTGTTACGGCATCGGTTTCGCCGCTATAGTTTCCGCCGGCAACGCAATGGTAAGCTCCTTCGGGAATTTTCCGTTCCCACAGACACATCCTGGTAGCGGCTATAACAGGCCAGGTTATTTCGTTGTTGCCGAGAATTCGCGTTTCCGCCTCGGAAACCGTGCCGGTCACATGCACGATACTTGCCGCACGATAAGAAAGCGTATCGAGTGGAATTGCAATTCTGATGATGAACCGTCCGGGGCTGTACTTGGCATTCATCGGTAAGCCGTTTGGCGTTTGAGGGATCTGCGTTGCCGCGATCTCCATGCCGCCGCCCGGAAGGGAAATGACCTGGTCGATGGATCCGAACCACTGCACGCTTTTTCCGACCGAAGCATCGATGTTTCCGGCCACGGCCTGATAATCAAGCGTCGGCTGATCGCCGGCCCATCCAAGGGCAAAGGCCCCCAGGATGGTCGTTAATAGCGCCGCATTTTTAAACATATCTCCTCCTTGTAAATGGTTGTTGTGGGCGTAGCCTTTACACCGCAGCCTTGCGCCGATAGAGAAAAAATTTCAGGCCTATGGCAAAGGCGAAGGTGATAAGGGTAAAGATTATGGATGCCGTCAATTGAAAATGGATGTTCTTAAGGACCCGGATGTCGCGCCGCTGTTTGATGTTGTCAAGGGAATCAAGCAGGCTGTCAAGGTGTCCGAACCGGTCGCTCAGCTCTCCTCGCAGAACGCGCAGCCCCCGGTCGCTTTGCCCGTGCAGCGATAGATCGACTAATGAACCGATCGTGGTCGTACACGCCGAAAACGCGGCGTCCGTTTCCCGATGCAGCGGCGCGCTTCGCCGGCCGGGGTACATCGGCCCGGATTGCTTGAGCAACTGCGCAACGTCAAGACGCGCCGTCGATATTTTGTCGATAATCGTTTGCCGGTGGCCGTCCGCCCCCATAAGAAATAGGTTTCTGGCCTCTTTATCCATGGAAAGCAGCCTGATGCGCGCGCTCTGGACGTAGTTCTGGCCGAGCAGGTCCCGCTCATACATGGTTTGCAGACTGGAACTCAGTCCGGCGACGTACATTATCGACGAGATGCTGCTGATCAGCGAAACAACCAACGCCGCGGCCAAACCCCACCACGTTGAATTGGAAAAAAGGCAGTCAAGCACGGTATACACGTGATGCATGGGTTTGGGGCGGTTCATAGCTACTCTTATGCATTAGCGATAATTATGCCAATTTACCGCCCTGCAACCCGGTATTTTTTAAGCATGCGTTCGGGTTGATAGGCCGCTTTGGAGCGGCGCAGCGATTCTATTCTCAGGTCCCGATTAATTCTTGGGCAGAAGTCCCCGCAGACTTGCGACTTGCTGCGGGTAGTTCATTTCTTAAAATCCCGCCTGTTTGCGTGCGGTTTCGAAAAAAACGCTTGCCATGTACTGCCAATATCGGTTATATTTATTACCGGTTATGCCAATGATCGGCAATATATTTTACCGAAAAAGGGACTATGGTCGAAACGCTTAAAACGATGATTATTGACTTTCAGGAATCAGCGCTTAAAACGGGGGTCCCCCGGAATTTGCGCGTAGAACCGGTATCGGGCAAAGCCACCGTCTGCATCGGCGTGAGGCGCAGCGGGAAATCCACCTATCTGTTCCAGCTCATGCAACGCTTGCTTGACATAGGGGTTGCACGCCGAAACATTCTGTATCTGAATTTCTTTGACGACCGGCTCTATGCCCTTAAGCATGACGGCCTTAACGGGATTACGGAAGCATACTACGCCCTCTATCCGGAAAAGAAAAACAGGGAAACGGTTTATTGCTTCTTTGACGAAATTCAATTGGTATCCGGATGGGAATCGTTTGTCGATCGCCTGATTCGCACGGAAAAGTGCGAAGTTTACATCACGGGGTCATCCGCTCACATGCTTTCAAAAGAAATTGCGACCCAAATGCGGGGCCGGGCGTTATCCTGGGAGATTTTTCCGTTTTCATTTTCGGAATTTTTGGATTATCAGCGCATCGATCACCGGGGTCCGCTCTCTACCCAAAGGCGCCTGATGGTTCAGAAAGCGTTTGAGCGCTATTGGGAAACCGGCGGGTTCCCCGAAGTCGCCGGACTTAAAAAATTCCTCAGGATAAAAACACATCAGGAGTACCTAAATACGGTATTGTTCCGTGACATAATCGAACGCTATGATATCTCGCACCCTAAAGCGGTCGCCGACCTGGCGCACTGGCTTATAGATCATGCGGGCTCACTCTATTCCGTCAATAACCTTACGGGGTATCTTAAGTCCCTGGGCCATAAGGCCCCCAAATCATCGGTCGCGGATTATTTAAAATGGTTCGAGGACGCTTACTTTTTGTTTACGGTCCGGGTATTTGATGCGTCACTCTCCCGCAGTCATGCCAATCCCAAGAAAATCTTCTGCATCGATCATGCGCTGGTCGTTTCGATTTCGTCGGGAATCCTGACAAACTCCGGGCATTTGCTTGAAAACCTCGTATTTGCGGCGCTGCGGCGGGAGCATGCCGGAATATATTATTACAAAACCAAAAACGGACGGGAAGTCGATTTTTTAGTTCTATTGCAGAACCGTTCACCAATGCTTGTGCAGGTATGCGAGTCGATGGCCGATGAAAAAACGCGCAAAAGGGAATTGGCGGCGCTTGAAGAGGCCATGCATGAATTAAAATTAAAAACTGCGATAATCGTAACGCGGAATCAAACGGAACAAATTACGCTTCAAGGCTGCAAAGTAACCGTGATTCCAGCATGGCGCTTTTTGCTCGAAATGCCGAAGTTATAATACTCCCGCGTTAGAATATTACCGCCGGGCGACCCGGTATTTTTTAAGCATGCGTTCGGGCCGGTAGGCCGCTTTGGAGCGGCGCAGCGATTCTATTCCCAGGTCCTGCTCAAAGTTAAAAGCCGCATATTTTGCCGGCATGATTTGGGCGAATTGATGATACATGAACTGATAGACGCCCTTGAACGTTCTGTCTCCTTTTGCAG
>JAQUMP010000011.1 GCA_028718065.1 Chitinivibrionales bacterium
CATGCATTGATTGTCGGTGCAGGCCCCGGATTGCTGAAATCCCTGTTCTTTTAAAATATTGTCGATTTCCGCGCGCTCTAAAACAGTAACAAAATCGGTTTTGAATAATTCAGAATTAAGCCGGTCGGTTAAAAGCTCTACGTCTTCTTTATTGACGCCGGAACCGTTTTTAATCCCGATAATGGCCATGGTCGGCTTTAGGGATTTTGCCGCAGTTTTGTTTTCGGGAAGCGACGTGCCTGCTACGGCGGAGGTGTCTTGCCCCGCAACCAAAGAAACCGTAAAGCAGAGGAAAACGCCTGCAGCCAGGATGGCGTTGCCGAGGAGTGAATCGCATTTCATGGAATTAAAATCCTTATAAGACCGCTTTACGCGCCCGACACGCAAAGGTTCTTAAAATGTGATTTTTCCGGCTTCAGAGTCAATGATAAACGGACAGTACCGGCCCCGGCTGATTTTATGTATTTTAATGATATATTATAAAGGGAAAAAAGCCAATGAAAAATTATGTTCTCGATACCACCGTCCTGCTGTATGAGCCGCAGGCGCTTTTTGCCTTTGACGATAACAACGTCATTATTCCCATTACGATTATCGAAGATATCGATCGTTTTAAGAAAGACCTCAACGAAAACGGGCGCAATGCGCGCCAGACCAGTCGCCTGCTGGATGAATTGCGCACCCGCGGGTCATTGACAAACGGAGTTAAATTGCCGAATGGCGGGACCGCCTTCGTCGCCATGCATTCGGACGTGGCCATCGGCCGGCTTCCGGCCGAATTCCGCGATAAGAACCGGGACCATTTTTTATTGGCGATCGCCTTGAATGTTAAGGACCATTCCCCCCGGCCGACGATCCTGGTCACCAAGGACCTTAACCTGCGCATTAAGGCCGATACCATCGGCATTCCTGTGGAAGATTATAAATCCGACCAGATCGACATCGGCGATCTTTACAAAGGATATCGTGACGTGGCATTGGGCGGCGATCAGTTCGACGCATTTGTCAAAAAGGGCCTTTTAGAAAACCGGTTTGGGCTTTTTCCGCACGAGTTCGGTGCGTTTAGCGACTTGGCCAACCCGGCGCGCAAAATGTTCGGGAAGACCGATTTAAAAGGCGGCCTCATTGTTAAAATCGATTGCGAGCGCGCTCCCGAGCACTGGCGTCTGACACCGCGCAATCGCGAGCAATGGTTTGCCATGCATGCCCTGATGCAGGATGATATCCAATTAGTCACCCTGCTCGGCAAAGCCGGTACGGGCAAAACGCTGCTTGCCGTGGCCGCGGCGCTCTATAAAACCGTCGACGAAAACATTTATAACCGCATCCTGGTTTCGCGGCCCACGCTGCCCATGGGCAAGGACATCGGTTTTCTTCCGGGAACGGTCGAAGAAAAGCTGACCCCCTGGATGTCGCCGATCGCCGACAACATCGATTTTATCATGCAGCGCCAGGCTGCCAGTAAACGCCACATCCGCGACTTTAAGGAACTTATGAACATGGGGATTTTAAATATTGAAGGGCTTACGTACATACGGGGACGGTCGATTCACAACCAGTATCTTATCATCGACGAGGCCCAGAACCTCACGCCGCATGAAATTAAAACGGTCATTACGCGCGTGGGCGAAGGCACCAAGATCGTCCTGACCGGCGATCCCTACCAGATCGATAACCCCTATATCGATTCCTCCAGCAACGGCCTTACCTATGTTGTTGACAAAATGAAACAACAGGAAATCTCCGCGCATGTGACCCTGCACCAGGGCGAGCGTTCGCGCATCTCGGAGCTCGCGGCCAATATCTTGTAACCAACGGAGAGACCCTTTCGCATGACGCCGACCGCGGGTAACATCCCCTTGGAATTTGTCAATGTGCTCGCCCGGGAAGGAGAGTGCATCGACCTTGAGTTTGAGCGTTTTACCGTGCTGTCGCTCATCGGCGTCGGCGGGCTGGGCGTGGTGGTTAAGGCCCGCAAACGCACCGGCGAAACCGTGGCGCTCAAGTTCCTTTACAATCCGCCCAAGCCCAATGCCGGTCTTTTGCGGCAGCGGTTTAAACAGGAGATCGCGACCACCAAAATGGTCGGCGATATCTGCGACGCCTGCGTTAAAGTTTTTGAATGCGGCGAATATGCCGTCGCCGGCGGCGGGCCGGCCGTCCCTTTTTTCAGCATGGAGTATGTAAGCGGCATCAGCCTGGAAGACCTGATTTTTATCAAGGAGAGCCCCTTTAACCTCCTGGAAATCTACGCGATCCTGCGTCAGATATTGGATGCGCTCGAAGATATTCACGCCAAAGGCATCGTGCACCGGGATATCAAACCTTCGAATATTTTATTCGACGAAGTCCGCAAAGTCATCAAAATCACCGCATTCGGCATTTTCAAGGACCACAACACCGCCAGCGAGCTTACCCAGGTCGCCGAAGCCGCCGAACCCTTGATTTTAGGCAGTCTGCCGTACCTCTCGCGCTATTATTTTGAAAGCATTAAAATCCCGGCGGGCGAGGTCGCGCCGGGCAGTGACGGTCTTAATTATCATAGGGTATCCAAGGCGCGGGTTTTTACCGAAAAGGACGGGTCTTTTTATACTCTTTACAAAGGAAACAAGCTCGACCTGAGCGTGGTGGCTTCCACGATTCTCTACGAGCTCATCACGCGCGAAAATCCGTATTGCGGCGCGGCGGCGCAATCCGTGATCGGCGATTTAATGGGCGCCTCGCGACTCGACGTGCGCCAGTTTTACCGGCGCAATCCCGACGGCCTGGATGAATCGCTGCGCAGAGGCGGCCGCGTGCTCCGGCAGCTTGACCGGATCATTAAAAAAGCGGTCTCGCCCGATATTGCCCACACCTACGGCAGCGCCGCCGAATTGCGGCGGGACCTGGACCGCCTCCTGCGGCGCGTTGCCGGCAGGCCCTTGACCGCAGGGGCGGTGCGGGAATTGTTACAGACTTTTTTCGCGACAACGATCACGCGCGAATACGCGGCCGTGCTGGCGCGCCTGGAAAACAGCATGCGCACCAACAAGCTGCTTGCCGATAAAAAAAACGTCTCCCGCATCGTGCTGCTTTACAAACTGCATCGCACCGAACAGCTCATGGAACTTATCGACACTTTACACAAGCAGGCGCACGATTTGCTTGTTCATAAAGCGGCGCTTCCGGGCAGCATCGATTTTTTTAAGGAGCTTTTTGCCGACCTCAAATGCAATGGGATCGAAGAAAAATACGGCGAAACCGCCGGGGTCCTGCGCAAGGCATTCGGGTAAAGGCCCGATTTATGGACAAAACATCCGAAATTGCTCTTTCAGAAAACGAAAGGGAGGTGCGAAACCGGATCGCCTCCCTTGTGGATTTACTGCACCTTTCCGAAGTGAACTATTGCGGTGACGGACTGGTGCGCGCCCGGCAGGCGCTCATGCTGGCGGGCCAAACCGTGTGTCACGACGAAGTCCTGATAGAAGGGGTGTTTTATGCCACACGGCAGCAGGCCCTGGCCGAAACAAATAACCTTGTCACCAAAAAAGGCGCTTTTTTGCCGTTTGAGACCGGTCTTACCCGCATGCCCAAATATTGTTTTAATGTTCCGGATGTTAAGGGCGCGCTGTTTGTGCATAGCGTACCGGCGCTATCGCTCCAAATGGTACTTGACGCAATAGGAAAAATCTACCGCGCCCGCTACAATTACGATTTTTTTGCCTATTGCAGGGATTGCCTTTTGGGCGTGCGGGACCAATGGCTGCTCCTGGGGCTGCAAAAAAAACGCCCGCTTTTGCCCGGGCTCAAGGACGTTGTTAAAACCCTCCTGCGGCCGCTCCCGCGCTTAAGTCGACGCGACCGGATCGCCTTCGCCGGCAGCCTGGTCGCGCCGCTGCTGAACCAACACCACGCCGGGATTTACGGCAATAATATCAGCGACAAAACCATTTTTATGGTTGATGGCGTTAAGCCGGTATTTCTGGCAAATTATGCGGGGGTTGATTCGGCGGCGCTCGAAACAATCCTTCCGCCGGAATTGCGGGTTGAGGCCGGTAACGCCCGATTTGGCCCGGCCGTCAAGGACGCCTACTGCCTGGCAGTCCTGACCTATATAATTATTACGTGGGAAGTCATTGATTTCCGGCAGTTTTCGCTGGATGCGCCCGGGCCTTTTAACTGTGTGCCGTTTGCGCAGGCTTCCGGCGCGACCGGTTCGGTTTTCGATCATATCGCCCGCTTTCCCGCCCGCCTTGCTTGGGGCGCTTCGGTCGCCGTCGCCTATGTGCAATGGCTGGCTTCTTTTTTAGACAACCGGAAGTATGTTCCCTTACGTAAACTTATTCGCGCCGGAGGGTCACCTCTTCGCAGTCTTCCGCTTGTTAATGCGGCCTGCGATTTTGTTTTTTATCCGCGCCGGGCGCGCATTCTGGCCGGCATTCTCGACCGGAACTGCTGCCGGCGGACATTTTCCGGCGATGACAAGCGCCCGGTAACGCTCGATTATTTAATCGGCGCGCTTCCATACCGCCGTTTTGGCGATAATTCGGCATTCAAATGTTTTTTTCAGCGATACTATGAAAAAATTAACGGCAGATCGTTTGAATATGGGACGGAGATTTTTAAAAGCGTCCGCCCGCGCCATTTGGCCCGGCTTAATAATTATATCGGCGTGGTTATTGCCGGTTTGTTCGGTGCGATACTTATAATCTTGGGGCTCAACGTATCCCGGAACGAACGTTTGCAAATAGGGCAGCTTGGAACGGTAAAACCATATCATTCTTCCCAATCCCAAACCGGGTTTGGTTTTCGTGATAGGGCCCAAGAGAATTCACCCGTTGCTTATCCCAACAGTCAAGATCAAAAACAGGCCAAGAAAATTAAGCCGGCGCCGAAAACAATGCAAGCGAAGAATACCCCCGGATCGATTGACAAAGAGGTATTGTCGCCCTATGAGGATGCGCCAAAAGCGGTCCTGGTGCAGGTTAAAGACGAGACGAAAGTATTTAAAATCCAATGCGGTGACTCCGGCGTAGACCTTGGCCGGGTATTTTATAATAATGCGGACGGTTCCCAAAAATCATTAGCCGCGATGGCTTCCGGATTTACCAAATATTTTATTTCCATAAAAATCGGCCGTGGGTATGGACCGATAAAGCCAATGCGGCGCTGCGAGGAAAATTCCGATATTTGCAGGAAGGATTTGTTTTATGAAGCAATCGGCTATCGGGGTACCGGTGAGCATATCCTGATGCATGACGGCGATTTGTTTGCCTTTAATTATTTCGACCTGTTTTTTTATAATAAGAAAAATCGACCACAATAATTTTCCCGACAACATTTTCCCTCGAGGTTTTTGTGAAAGTAATCCGGGTTTATGGATTCGGCAATCCCGAAGTCATGAAATATGAAAATGTCGCCGAACTTTCTCCGAAAGCGGGCCAGGTTCTGGTAAGAATAATGGCCGCCGGCGTGAATCCGGTCGAAGCCTACATCCGCTCCGGCGCGTATGCCCGGAAACCGGAGCTGCCCTATACGCCGGGGTCGGATGCCGCCGGTATCGTGGAGGCGATCGGGGAGGGCGTTACTTTATTTAAACAAGGAGACCGGGTTTATACCGCCGGATCGATCAGCGGCACCTATGCCGAAACGGCCCTTTGCGCCGAAGTCAAGATTCATCGGCTGCCGGAGGCCGTCTCCTTTAAGCAGGGCGCCGCGCTCGGCGTCCCTTATGGAACCGCGTATCGCGCACTGTTTCAGCGTGCGATGGCGCAGCCTGCCGAAACGGTCCTTGTGCATGGCGGCAGCGGCGGCGTGGGGTTGGCGGCAATCCAGCTTGCGGCCGCCGCCGGTTGTACCGTGATCGCCACCGGCGGCAGCGATCGGGGCCGCGCCTTAATTGCCGCTCAGGGGGCTGCCTTTGCGCTGGACCATACTTCCCCCGGCTATCTGGAAAAAGTCAAGGAGATCACCGGCGGCCGCGGCGTAGACGTTGTTCTGGAAATGCTCGCAAATGTAAATCTTGCCGCCGACCTCGGCGTGCTGGCAAAACACGGGCGCATCGTGGTGATCGGCAGCCGGGGGAAGGTTGAAATCGACCCGCGCGAGGCCATGGGGCGCGATGCGGCGATTCTGGGCATGACGCTCTTTAATGCTACGGAGGCGGACCTAAAAGTCATTCACGCGGCGCTGGGGGCCGGCTTGGCAAATGGTATTTTAAAGCCGGTGGTCGGAAAGGAATACTCTTTACAAGATGCGGCTCTGGCGCATACGGCAATCATGGAAAAAGGGGCCTACGGCAAAATCGTGCTGGCGCCGTAGGGCAGCGCTTCAACCAATCCCCTGCGCTTCCAGTTTTTGCACGATGCCGCCGCGTTTCAGGAAGGCTCGATATTCATCTTTGTGGTTCTTAATGATCGTTTTAAGATAAGCGATATTTTTGCGCATGTACCAGGCGTATAAATCTTTATCTACGTTCCAGCGGGCCTTAAAATGGTCGCGCATATACTCATTCACGCCGCCCAAAGTTTGTTTAAGCCTTTTTTGAATTAAGGCGTAAAATGCGATGGTTTTAACGAGCATATCCAGTTCACTGTCGTAACCCGCGACGCCGCCTTCCTTGAATTCATAATAAAGAAATAAAAGTTTTTCAAGATATTCCCGGTCTGCCGTTTGTCCTAAAAGGTCCGCCGACCCCAACATTTTGCTCAGAGTGACGACTTCATGAGGAATGCCTGCAGGCGGAGAAGCTGCATAATTAAGGTCGGTCATCAGGATCATTTCCCGCGCTTCGCGATAATCCCTTTCGGTAAACCGATTTTTTTTAAAATAGATTTGCATAAAGTCAATGCTGCGGGCCACATGGGTAAGCGTGTATTTTGCACCGGTTCCGGACCAGTCGTTTTTTTTCTGAATATAGCCGGTATCGTGCAGCATGGCGGCGATTAAACCAAGATTAATGTGTTTCTCAGAAAAAATAATCCCCTTTTGGCGCGCACCGTGCATGAGTCGGCACATGGCCAGAACAATGTTCATGGTATGCCCTAAGTCGTGGTAAAATGAATTACAACCTCGGAAGCCGGGATAACGTCCTGCGTAAAGTTTGCACACATCATGGAATATAATGGTGAATGCTTTTAGATCATTTTTGGGGCAGATCTCGGCCATGATGATTTTTATTTCCTGATAGACAATATCAGGATCTTTCATGCTAACGATGTATGATGCCTGCCGAACATTAAATGCCACAATTACCCCGCTTGTTTAATTATCCAATGGTGAGCATTTTTTTGCATTATTATCAAGATAAATAATAAAAACGTGAATCTATCTGTTTTCCTTGCTTGTTTTTGCCGGAAATGTTATATTAAATCAGAGTCAGGTATTTACAGCCGGACATTGAGAGCTATAAACGGTGAGTGTGAACGTCCCTCCTGCGAAAGCGATCAAGATCCCTATCAGTTTTTACTGGTACGTTCTGTAGTAGCGGCTAAGGAGTCTTCCTTACTTCTATAATACCTGAGATTTCACTTTTCTTTTCTGGGAGGTTTTGTGGGTAAGAAGTTATACGTCGGGAATCTTTCTTGGGGTGCGACCGAGGAAGCCGTCCGTAATCTGTTCGCACAGTATGGTGCGGTCACTTCCGTCAGCATTATCACGGACCGCGAAACAGGCCGCTCACGCGGGTTTGCTTTTGTTGAAATGGAAGGCGCCGACGAAGCCATTGCCGCTCTTAACGGCAAGGAATTCGATGGCCGCGCTCTTAAAGTCAACGAAGCGCAGGACAAACCTCGTACCGGTGGCGGCGGCGGTGGTAGCCGTGGCGGTTACGGTGGCGGTGGCGGCGGCGGCAGAGATGGCGGCAGAAGGGATCGTTGGTAAGCCCTCTCTCCGATACAAAGCACATTCTGCCGGATTCTTAGTGTCCGGCATGGTAATACGACAAAGGCCCGAATGCATCAGCATTCGGGCCTTTGTTATTTTTAATTATCTTCCCACCGAAATAAACGCCGCCAAGCCGAAGAGCACCAAGGCCAGCAGCAGCTTGGTAAGCACCATGTGTTTTTGTTGGAACTTGGAAAGCCTGCCCCATTGCAGGCCGTAGGCCGTGGCGGTTAAAACGATCAAAAGCGGTAAGACAAAAAGAAAATTGTAGAACACCAGCAGCAGCCATCCCACAAGGCGGAAGCCGAAGGTATGGGTCATCGCCATAATCGTGGGAAGATAGATTTTTGCCGTGCAGGCGCCTTCGAGTAGCGTGACGATAAATCCGGTAATCACCGCGCCGATAACGATCCTGTTGCTGGAAAGATTGTCGCGGATTACGGAATGAATGAGAAGCTTGATCCCCTTGGGGAGTTGCATTTTCATTTCGCTGGTATTTTTCGTCCGGTAAAAATGGACCGCGTCCCAGATGCTCAGCAGCGCCACCCACACTGCGATGCCCACCGCGACAACGCGGATAGCCAGCGAAAACCAGTAAAATTTATCCATCATCGAAAGTATTCTAAACGCTCCCAATCCCAGGAGAAAATAGGTAAGGAAAACCGTTCCCGCAAAGGCGAGCCCGATTTTAAGGACATCGGAGCGCTTGCGATTTTGCGTGCCGAGAAAGGAAATAAGAAATATCATGGTGGCGATGGCGCAGGGGTTAACGCCGTCCACGAACCCAATGGCGAACAATCCGACAAACGATAATGTTTTCATCCGGTTTTTAATCAGGTTTGCGGTTTTAAGCGTGTCGAGGGTGCTGTCGCCGTAGGCGTGGCGCCAATGCCATTTGTCGGGATCGGCGAGATAGCGTTCGATAAGCGCGCGGCCGTTTTTCATGATCGTCTCGTATCCGAGCAATACGGTGTCGGGCAAAAAAAGTTCCTGCGGCGATGGGGACGTAACGTGATAGTCTTTTTCCATGACGCTAAGCATGGCAAAATCTTTTGGGTTTTCGATGTCCTTAAAATTGACTTTTAAAGAATCGGCGTGCGTTGCCGCGAGCGGTTTTAACATGGTTTCCTTAATTTCCATGCATTCCCCGCAGGTGCTGGAGCCGAAAAAAGTCACGGTAAGTTTTGACGGGCCGTCGGGAAACGCCGATCCGATAATGCCGATAACAAACAAAACCGCAAACCGTTTTTTCATACGTTCCTCAAAAATACATTTATCGCGTTACGATCGATGCAAAATAGGCCAAAAATCCTGCAAGGTAAAAAATCCCATCGGCCCCAAGATTAAAGACCGACGTGGTTTTTATGCGGATTTTATTGCTGAGTTTTACAAAAAAACCAAGATAAGCAAGCACCAGGGCCTGCATTAAAAACATGATGGCCTTTACAGGCAGGAGTGCGGAATCCTTGCCGTATAAAATGACCGGCGAGGCCAAGAGTATGCAGCCCACGGCAATCACGATGAATTTTATGGCCTCTCTCGCGCGCCGTTCGCCGACGATGGTAACCAGCGTTTCGCGCCCCATAATGCGGTCGCCCTCAATGTCGCGCAGGTCGAAGATCAGCGAGCGCAGGTACGCCAGGAAAAAGAGCCAGAAAAAAACGAATATCGTCGAGGCGCTCACCGCGCGGTGCGCCTGCATGACCACCGGCAAAAAGGTGCAGATAACCGCCCATGCCAGCGCCACAAACAAATCGCGCGAAGTGGGAATGTCCTTTAAGTTGCGATAGCGGATCAGTCCCCGCAGCCCTTTCGGTACAATTGACAAATGATATGCGGTGCCGCCGAGGGTGGCAAAGAGCATCAGCAAAAATACGGAACGGTTGACCCCCAGGGCCAGCGTCATCACCAGGGCGATGCAGGCCACGGCAATCATAAAAAGGCGCGTGCGGTGGGCGCGGTAAAAGCGGTAGCGGCTGATGCCCAGATGCTGGGTCATTTCAATGCTCGAAAGACTGTTCCATAGGTACATTGACAAAAAATAAAAAAACGCAATTAAACCGCCGCGTACGCTAAACGCCAATTCCTGAATGGTGCCGGAGCAGTACAGCATGGCAATGGCCCCGCAGGCCACAAAAAAATTCAGGTGGGCCAGAACATCGAAAAAATTCCGCAGCCGCGTGGGAAAATCTTTTTTTCTGGTCTGCGTCATGAATTGCAGGTAGTCAACGACGCGCTGGATCATCCAATTCGGCGTCGAGGCGCCGGCCGTAACGCCGACGGTTTGAAACAGGCAAAGTTTGTCCCACTGGATCTCGCTTTCCGACTCCACGGCGAAGGTGGGCGTCCCATGCTCCGCGGCGATATCCACCAGGCGGCGGGTATTGGCGCTGTTCTTTCCGCCCACTACTATCATTGCGTCAACTTGCGACGCCAGCAGCTTGGTTTCGCTCTGGCGCTGGTCGGTGGCCGAACAGATTGTTTTTTTAATGACCACTTCGCAGGCGGGATAGCGCTGTTTTATCGCCCCTGCAATAGCTTCGAAAGTTGTGGTATCGAAGGTCGTCTGCGCGACCAAACAGATTTTTGAAAGGTCCGGCAGGCGCGTTACTTCGGCGGGGGATTGTATCAAATGTCCGGAGCTGCCGGCATAACCCAGGTGCCCGACCACTTCGGCATGCCCCTGGTCGCCGGCGATCACGATGGCAAAGCCGCGTTCCTTGTAACGCTCAATGACTTTATGCACGGTTTTAACCTTGGGGCAGGTCCCGTCGATGATGGTATGTCCGCGCCCGCGGTAAAACGCTTCGGTCTCGGGCGGCACGCCGTGCGCGCGGACAAGCACGGTGGCCTGCGCGGAAATGGCGCGCGACGGGTCCAGTTCGGTCACGCCGCGCTGTTGCAGCATGTCAACGGTTTGCCTGTTGTGAATGAGCGGGCCGAGGGTAACGAGCGGGCCGCCTTTGTGGTTGGATTGGTCGAGCGCCAGGTCGACCGCGCGTTTGACCCCCATGCAAAAACCTGCGGTTTTGGCCACCATGATTTTCATGGTCTTAAAATAAATCGTTCCCGCCCCGCCGGTTTAAAACAGACGATTCTGGCATGGCAAAGCGGCATATTTCATTTTAGATGAATGGAGAATGCCGTTTCGATTAGCCACCTTATTAAACGCTTCGGCAGCCATACGGTGCTCGAGGATATCTCTCTTGAACTTGCACCCGGGACCCTGTTCGGATTGGTGGGATTAAACGGGGTCGGCAAGACCACTCTCATTCGCCTGCTGCTCGGACTTTTAAAGCCGGATTATGGCCGTATCGCGGTGCTGGGTCACGACCCGTGGCGCCATGCCACGGATTTTTATAAACAGTGCGGTGTTGTGCTGGAAAACGATGGTTTCTGGGGAAACCTGACCGTGGCGGAAAACCTTAAAATATTCGCGAATGCCAAGCAGATCGCCTGGAGCGCAGTAAGGGAATATCTTGACGAATGCTGGAGCGCTTTCCCCTTTATTACGCTGGGGAAAAAAGTAAAGCATTTGTCGCGCGGGCAGCGCATGCAGTGCGCGCTCTGCCGGGCGTTCATGGGTTGGCCGCAGGTCTATTTTTTCGACGAGCCTACGATTGCGCTTGACGTTGCGGCCTATGAACACTTTTACGGCCTCATGCGCAAAGCGCACGAGCGCGGCGGCAGCGCGATCATCAGCAGCCACCAGCTCGAAACCATCGATACGCTCTGCACAAAAATAGGCATATTGCAAAACAAGGTCGTTACCCTGGTTTCGGGGACGGGCCGCCAGGAAGGAAGCGCCGAATGGCTCGTGGCTGCATCCGACGACCTGCGCTGGGGGCGAATCATCGAACGCGTCACCGGTTCACTGGCTTTCTTTGCCGACGGCGCCTGGCATTGCACCATGGACGAACCGGCGCGAATCGTGCCTGAGCTCATTCGGCGCCTGGTAGAGGCCGGTTGCGATTTGTACGAATTTCGCCCAAAAACCCAAAGTCTCAAGGACACGGTAAGAGTTTTTTATCAGCGGGGAAATTAACATGCGCGCGGTAGTACAGGTTATACGCAACGAGCTAAGGATCTTTACGGCAAGCGACCGCTCAACGTTTTTTATCTATGCGGTCTTAATTCTTACCTGGAGCTTTTTGTTTTCGGTAAATACCTTTGAAAAAGATGATGCTTCGGTGATGTTGTGGTGGATATTTTTCTCGGTTGTCATCAGCGGCAATTTTTCCACGACCATTTTCGTTCTCGAACGCACCAGCGGCGCGCTTGAGGTCATTATTACCAGCGGCTTTTCGCGCCGGGCGCTGATGCTGGGAAAAATCCTGTTTGTTCTGGGCGTCTCGATTGTCATGGCCTGGTTTTGCATCGGGCTGGCATTTATCGGCAGGACCTTTTTTTCCTCAATGCTTTCGTCTTATTTTATCGCTCCGCCCAAAACTTACATGGGGCTCTATATCGCCGCCTCGTTTATGAATGCGGCCTTCGGCGCCTATTTTTCTATCCGGCTTCCCAATCCCCGGCTGGTTTCGTTTGCGGCGGTGCTGTTGGTCGGCGCGTTGGTCTCCGTTTATTATGGTATCAGCGCAATCATGCCGCTTTCACCGTGGATTCTGGCTGTTTTGTTTTGCGCGATCGGCGCCCTCTGGCTGGTCCTGGCATTGCGGGAATTCGAAAGCGAACGCGTTACGCGGCCGATAACCAATTAATTTTACGGAATGGCCGGACCGTCGCTTAAATAGTGCGTCTCTTTGCCGGCCTCGGTCACAATAATCTTATCACCCTGTTTTTGCTTTCGATCGTCAAGCGCAACATTCGTTATAACCGCTTTGGCATAGTAAGTATAATTATGGCGGCTGATCCCCGTAAAAACAGTTGAGGCGCCGCCCTCCCATTCGTCGCGGAGCGAGAGCAGGTTGTCTTTAATATCAAAAAGCGCGACCATGCCGACCCTGCTTGGAGCGCCGATACGCTGGGTGAATACGCTGTCAAAAACCGCCGCTGCGGGCCGGACGGCAAACTCCAGCGAATCCACGGGCAACCCTTTGCTTTCCAATGCGTATTTGTAAAGACGTCCCGCCTTGTTAAAATAAAAGGCCGCCGTCAGCGATAGCGGGCCCCAGCCAACGTTTTCGGCATGCAGGTACCTTCCGGTATTTAAGAGCGGAACGCCCGGATAGTAAAGCGCAAACAGCTCGATAAATGTTTCCTGCATAAGCCCGAAGGGGAGCCGGCCGAAATCATAAGGGGAGACGGGATTTTGGGCCAATTCGGCCATAAGGTCGATCGAATCCTGCTTTACCAGAAGCGCCCTTATTATGATTTTTTCGGCGACGGTCTGCCGCTCCTTTTCCTTGTCCAACCAGGCGATCACGTCGCACGGGCGCACCGGCAGCTTGGCCGGGAACTCTTTTTTATAACGCGCCAGGGCGTCGGTGTATTGCGGGGATTGCATGATAAAACTCTGTTTTTTTTTCCAGGCCATTATAACCCGAAAGTCCGCCTGCCTAACATCGCCGGTGCAGGCGCAATATTCGTCGCGGATTGTTTTTTGAATGTCGATTAACACCTGGGTAGTTTTTGTGGTGTCCGTGGACCAGGCCAGGGAATTTAAAAGGGCGACTAAAGCGATAGACAAAATTAGGCGCATAGGAAACGCGTTCCGGGTTAAGAGGAGTATTTGTATATATTGTAAATTATAGGATTGGAAATGGCAAGATGAGAAATCGGCTAATCCCCAATAAACCGGCCGGCCCAGGAACGGACCGTGCGGCCGTTAAGCACATGAAACATCCGCAGGCGGTTCCTTGTTTCGGCGGAGAACGTGCTAAAAGGAATCCACACTAATCGGCGCTTAAGGCGGTTGGCCTGCATGCGCAGCGCCAAAGACGGTTTTTTATCGGCGACATAGGCCACGTTTTTTTCCTTTGAAAATAGCAAAGCCGCAACGCTCAGGCGCCAGGCAAGCGTTTGGTTTGTTTGCAAGGGAAAAAGTTCAAAGGGATTCGGCGCCGGCCGGGGCGGGAAAATGAGCGATAAGCCGCCATAAAAGCAGCGCGCAATCCCCGGGCCGATCAGGTCGGCGAAGGGATCGGTGGCATAAAAGCTTAGCGTGGATTCCGCCGCATGCTCCGCATACCAGGTGGTGCGCTGCGGATAGATTTCGTCATGCGTTTCGTCGAAAATGATAATGACCGTGTCCATGCGTCCCTGCACCGGCGGCGCGTCTTTTACGTAAATCCTGCCGCGGTACCAGTTCCGCGCCGTTTCGCGTATGTCAATACCGTCTTTCAGCGACGTTACAAATTCCTCGGTTGTAATGCGGCCTTCGCACAGCAGACGATGCGCTTTATGGCGGATGTGGGTATTAAAGGATTCTATTGAACGGTCCTCGGGCAGGTGCGAGCAGGCATGCGAAGGATTCCATTGAAAACGATACTCTTTTTTCTGAAGCGGCGTCGGATCGACTTTAAGCGAGATTTGCCGCCACTCGATATCAAAATCGCGCAGCAGGTTAATGGCGTTACAAGGAGCGGAATCGCCGGGAAGCGCCATGCGGTCTATTCCGATCGCCAAAAGATCATTGCTGTTTTCTATGGGCAAAAACGGGTAATATTTGGCGGCTTTAAGGATTTGTAAAGCGTATGCGTTGCCGCCGACCCCTTTGGCGGCGATGACGATATCAAACAGCGACGGCAGCAGGCCGTGCCGGTTCACCGTGAGGTTTCGCAAAAATGTTAAGGCCGATTGGATCCGACTGATCGATAAAACAGCCGCGGCAGCGCGGCTTTCGGAATAATCCCGGCGCGTATCTCGAAAAAGATTTTTGTAAAGCTCCGCCAGGTCGGGTTCCGCGGCGAACATGTCCTGGCGCGCCTGTTCCAACTTGCCGCAGACATAGGGCAGCTCGCCCAAAGTAAAATAAAGATGGTCGGGATTAATCAAATAGGGCGCAATCCGGTAGCGGGGCGGTTCCGGGAAAACCGCGTTATAACTTTGTTCGTTTTTAAAATGGTTGACTGTTGCAATAAATCGTTTGCAATGAACCAGTGCCAGAATGTTGTTATGCGCGACGGAGAGCCCATGCAGCTTGTGGGCCAGGTAAAGCGCCGCGATGTCATCGTAGGTCTGCGCTGCGGGAATCCCGGTTGCATGCAGGCATAGCGCGCTAAAAAGATCGTAACCAAGGTCCTTGGCCGTGTATTCATCGGGGAGCGGCGGCAAAGAGAGTGGCTTTTGCAGGACCGGATACCCGATGAGCACAGGGGTTATATAATTTTGGCGCGCTTGCCGCAGGCCTTCGATTGCCCCGTCGCACGGATCGATGGGCAAATAATAGGCCGTAGCGCTTTGTTCCTCCCGCGCGACAAGGGCGCTTATCAGAGGAAGCGCGTCGACAACGTCTGCAATATCCGTGGCAAAACATTCCGGCAAGTCAACCGCAATGCAATCGTAGCCCTTATTCAGGCAAAGCGATCGTATATGGGCAGCAACTGTGGCTTTGCCGTGAATGACGGGAATAATGGTTATGGAATTGGTTAAATGCATAAGAAAAAGAGTTACTCAGGTATTCGGAAGACAGAATTCAGTATTCAGCATAGAGAATTCAGAATACAATGAGTTTCTCTTGTGTTGGATTCTGACTACTGAATACTCGCTACCGACTTCTGATTTATTTATCTTCCGCGTCCGGATTAAGTTCGCTATTGTCGCCAAAGAAAAAATCGCCCAGGTTCATCGAAGGCAAACGCTCTCCGGCCAGCGCGCGCTTTTGGGCGAGGGTTTTTAAATTGAGCGCCTCTTGGCCGAGTATTTGGGAAATTGACATGCGAAATAACTCTTCCGACGAAAGCGAAGGGTCCCCCTTTTTCTGTTTGAGGGTAAAGCGCAGGGCATTAATGCCGTCGCGGACCGAGTAGGGCAGGTCAAAACCATGCGCTTCCTGGAGGTAGTTAACGGCGATTGCCAGCAGTTCTTCGTCACAGAACGGCAGATTATATTGCAATATCCGCAGCTCATCCTTGTGGTCGGGAAATCCGATTTCGATTCCGGGCTGCAAGCGGCTCATAATGTAATCCGGGATTTCGAACGTGGAAGAATCTTCGTTCATGGTTACGGCTGCGCGGAAATCGGGGTGGGCATTAATCGTTATGCCGGCAATAATCGATTCCGCCATGCGGCGGTTATCAAACAGTCCTGCCAGCGACGCCCATGATTTTTCCGACATGCGGTTGCCTTCGTCCAGCACGGCAATGCCGCCGCACAGCACCGCACTCAGCAGCGGGCTGGCGTGATAGGCGATCGTGCCGTTTTGGGCCAGGACCGGGGTAATAAGCAAATCTTCGGGACGCGTATCGGCCGTGCATTGCATGATGTAAACGTCCTGGTTGCGTTTTCGCCCGGCGGCAATTGCCAGGGTGGTTTTACCAACGCCCGGATGACCGATAATCCGCGGAACCAGGGGCAAGTCGTCGGGGGCCACCGTTAGCCAGCAGGCCGAAAGTTGTCTGAGCGGCTCCGCTTGTCCGATCCATTCCACGGGCATGGCGAGTGGATGGGAAAGATTGAGCGTGACATTGTCGATAACGGTTGTTTTCATCGGGGTCCTTCATAAGTTATTTTAAAAAGATATCGGTCGGTAATATAAATTATTTAAAAAAACACCAATGAAAATTACTTTCTTAGGCACCGGTACTTCGCATGGCGTTCCTTCCCTTGACTGCATGCTTGCGGATTATGCGCACTGCAAAAAAGGCGTGTGCCGAGCCTCTTTAACCGACCCCAAACATCGCCGTTCCCGCTGTTCGATTTTAGCGGAACATCAGGGGTTGCACATTTTATTCGACGTATCCGCCGATTTCCGCCAGCAGGCGCTGGAAAATCGCATTCCCAAAGTCGACGCCGTTTTTATCACGCACCGGCATGCCGATAATATCGGTGGATTGCCGGATATTCGTTCCTATACCAAATACATGCAAAATGCGCTTCCCATTTATGCCTCCGCAGAAACTTTAGAAAGTGTGAGGATCTCGTTCGATTATATTTTTAATCCTTCGACATTCGTTGGCGGCGGTATTCCGGTACTTACGCTCAACGAAATTAAACCCCTTGAGCCGCTCCGAATGTTCCAAACCGTTATCGTCGGGTTCCCGGTCGGGCATGGCAATCTCAGCGGATGTTTCGGGTATCGCTTTGGCGATATGGCTTATATTCCCGATGTTAAATCCATTGGTCCTGAGTCGCTAAAACAACTCCAGGGCCTGCAAGTATTAATTGTAAACTGTCTGCGCGATGAGCGCGAAGCGTCAACGCATCTTATTTTGCCGGAGAGCATGGAACTTTCCCGCAAGCTTGCTCCCGGCCGGACATATTTTATTCATATGTGCCATGATATTCATTACGAAATCGACGGTGAAAAATTAGATCCTTCCATGGCATTTGCCTACGATGGGTTGACCATCCAAATTTAACGGTACGGGGTCGGTTGAATGGAACAATACAAACAGAATTTTATAACCTTCATGGTGCAAGGCCGTGTCTTGACATTCGGCGATTTTACCACCAAGAGCGGCAGAAAAACGCCCTATTTTATCAATACCGGCAATTATACTACCGGGGAGCAACTGCAAAGC
>JAQUMP010000012.1:0-8835 GCA_028718065.1 Chitinivibrionales bacterium
GATCGCGTCGAGATTACCGGCCGAAACATACTGAAACAGGCGGCCCGTTGGGCCGCTGCCGGGAATAACCCAACCCGAAGCCATGGCCACGGGATAGCCGATTGCCAGAAAGCAACGTCCGGCAATGGCCGGATTAAACAGGTTGCGGCCCGTGCCGCCGAAAAGCTCCTTGCCCACGACAACGCCGAAAATTGCTCCCAGCGCCACCATCCAGAGCGGCAGGAGCGGCGGCAATACGAGAGGATACACCAGCCCGGTAACTAAAAAGCCTTCATTGATTTTTTCTTTACGGATAATAGCAAAAATCACTTCGCATACCCCGCCGGCGATATACGACACCATTATAATGGATATGACCCTGAGCCCGAAGAAATAAACGGACGCCATCGTACAGGGAATGAGCGCAACGATTACCACGGTCATTAATCGTTTTAAATCCAAAGGGTCCCGGATATGGGGCTCGCCGGTTGTTCTGGCCGCCGAAGAAAAAAGAAAATTATCGATGGCCTCAAACAGTGGGCCGAACCGGGCGAACTTGCCTTGCGGGCCGAAATCGGGCTGCAAATTTTCCAGAATTTTAAAAAGCCACTTCATGCCGATGCCCCGCTTTTCTGGGGTTTTAGGTCATCTTCAAGTTTGCGGTTAAGTAGCGCGATTTCCCCGGAAAGGTTGATCTTTGACGGACAGACATAGGTGCACAATCCGCACCCGATGCACAGGTCGGGCCGGAAAAGGGCGGCCTCGTCGATATTGTCCTGATACATTAATTTATGAAACATGCGCGGCGCGATCCGCGCCGGACATACGTCCACGCAAAATCCGCAGGCAATGCAGGCGCGCCCTTCCCCGCAAAGCCCGGTGTTTATCGCCTCGGTAAACGGGGGCCGCAGCGCGCTCAGAAAGCAGCGGCTGTAGGAACGGCGCTCAAGACCCGGCCACAGAAATTTGAGAAATTGACGCGGCGAAACATCGGGGATAACGGTCAATCCGGAGGTTTCGTTATCGAGGCCGGCCTGCGCCCCATCAACTGTTTTACCGGAAAAAACACCGCCCGCAATCACGCGCGTTTGCGGCGCGGCCTGGGCGTATTCGACCAGTTTTTGGATGGGATACCCCGCCGGCACTTTAAAGTGGGTCGGTTTACTTACGCCACTACCGCCCACGGCAATCGTCCGGTCGGTCACCGCAAGCGCGCCGGTAAGCACCGTGTCCACCGCTAAAACCCCCTCGGTGCGCAGGCCCCACACGCTGCCTTTTCCGGGATCGGGCGAAAGCCCCATTTTGCGCGCCAGGAGTTTAAAATCGTCGAAGGGATAGGTTAAAGGAATTTCAAAAAGCCGCACCCATGCGTATCCGCGCAGGGCGTCGCGCACGGTTTGGGCAAAAGAAGATTGCACCCGCGGGAAAACAAGATACATGGGCTGGTATTCCAACAGCGTCTGCAGGTGCTCAAGACCGCGCTTAAAGTTTGCGAGCCGGTCCTTGAGCAAAACATCGCCGCGGGCCGCAAAGGGCTCTAAATGAACGGTGGAAATAACAACGGCCTGCGGGACCGCTAATGGGTCGGGCACTTTGCCCGTAAATACATCGGTAAAATAGTGCCAGGCGCCCTGCTTAAGCAGTTTGTAGCGGATCTTTCCCCCGGCGTCAATCGTGCGCCCAATATGCAAAAGCTCCGCGTCCTGGTCCGAATATTTTCCCGGCGCGGTTTTGCAGTTTTCCAGGACAATGTTCCCGGAAACGCCGAAATTAACCCGCCCGCTGCGCGGCGCGATCAGCGGAACGTAAAAATTCCCCGGATCGATCGCCAGCACGCTGCCCTGGGCAACCTCCTGGCCGTCCTTGACGGCCACGGTCGTATAATGTAAACGACCGGCCGCAAGGGGGATGGTAAGCGAGCGCTCCTCGGCGGGAACAATAATTTGGGCGCCGGGCCGACCCTTGAGATTCACCGAATATCCGCCGTTCCATTTCATAACTTTTTTCCGTGCATGCGTGAAAGTTTTATACGGCCGACGCTGGGGCGACAGTTACCTGCGCCGGAAAAAAAACACTGAAGGTAGTCCCCTTCTTCGGTTCGCTCTCCACCGCCAGGCGCAGGCCATGGTTCTGCGCGACCTGTTTGACAATTGCAAGCCCTATGCCGCTGGAGGACTGGTTGTATTCGCTGGCCTCCTTGGTGCGGAAATAGGCGTCGAAAATGTGCGGCAGCTTGTCCGCTTCTATGCCGATGCCCTGGTCAATCACCTCCACACAGGACTCCTGCGGCGCGCGCCCTTTGCAGCACACCCGCACCGAGCCGCCGATATACGAATACGAAATCGCATTGGTAAGGATATTTTCAAAGAACATCTGCATCTGTTCCTGAAAACAGCGCTGCTCCAGAGACTCAAGCTCGGCCTGGATGGAAACGTTGCGTTTTTCCGCGAAGGCCGCAAGCTCCGCAAGGATTTCTTTGAGCAGCGCGCCGATGTCCACCAGGGCCATGCTCTGCGGGTCCTCCAGCAACTTGACGCGTGATAGTTTGAGCACATCGATAACAAGCTCGCCCATGCCCTTGGCCCTGAAATCGATTCTTTTAAGCGTGCGCGCGGCCTCTTCCGGGAGGGCGCCGCAATAACCGTTGACCAAAAGCGAAATGTTGCTGCGGATGGCGTCGAGCGGGGACTTGAGCTGGTGGGTCATTTGAACGGCATAGCGGTCTTTTTCCTTCTGGGCGATACGTGTTTGCTCCTCGGCTTCGATAAGCTGGTTTTCCCTGATCCGTATGATCTGCGATAATTGCGCCACCATGAACCACACCAGCAGGAACAGAATATCCAGGGAGGCCGCCTGCAGCAGAATATTCCACGCGTCTTGGCCGCCAGCGACCGGCGCGGCCGCCCGGAGCACGCTGTGGGGCAGCACGATGCCGCCGTATTCCAGCGCCAGGCACGATCCGTAAAATACCACCACCAGCGCAAGCACCAGAAAACTCGCCTCGGTCGAAAGAAAAACGCCGGCAAGCACGATATGGAGCACATATAAGAACGGCGCGGAGGTGCCCAGGCTCCCCAAAAAATGAACCGCAAAAGTAAGACAGACAAGGTCGACGATGATCTGGGTCCAGATATTGATCGCCGGCGGAAAAAGACCGCCTTCTTTTCTTATTGTCAAGGCATACCAGATGTTGGCAACCCCTAAAATAACGGCGATACTCGCCGGCCAGAACCCTCCTGCCGCAATGCCGACGTGTTCCAGGCCCCTTCCCCAAAAAATCGCAAGCGCCTGGAAAAGGAGCAGAAAGGCCGCCACCGCCCAGCGCAACTTGATAAACCAGACGGCATTGCGCGCCAGCACCTCGTCGCTTAAGCGGATGCCCGTGGCCCGGCGCGCAACCTTAACGGGCGCTTGCTCGGACTTCTCCCAGGAAAATTCGATGCGTGCCATGCTTTTTTATTATCCTATCCGTTGCCGCTTGCGGAGGCTTCCAGCCGGGAGCGCACTACGGCAACGAGCCGTTCGGGCAAAACCGGTTTTTCCAGGATGCAGATCCGCTCCTTTTTATCTTCAAAATAGGGAAGGATCATTTCGCCGAGGGTCGTTAAAATCACCAGAGGAATACCGGGATACTTTTTGCTTATTTCATCGTAGGCAATCAGGCCCGAATCCTCTTTTTCAACCATAATGTCAAGGACAATAAGGTCCGGCCGTTCATTTTCAAGGTTCTTGGAAAAATACTCCATCGTATCAAAAGAGCGTACCTCATAGCCTTCGTTGCGCAGGACCGTTTGCACCGTGGTGCGGATGTCCGCATCGTCGTCGACGTGCACGATTATTTTTTTTTTTGCGTCCACTAATTGCTCCCGCTACCGCACGCCACCGACACGGAAAATTCAGAGGGAACCGTCTCCACCACGGGGTTTCCCTGCAAAGCAACTTCACAGGAAGGGAAAAGGATTTTGTCCAGATACCGTCGCAATCCTTCCCGCTTGTCCGGCCAGCGGCTTAAAAGATCGAGCGACGACTCGCATAAATCGGTCATGGTATCGGCAATAAAATCGCGGGCGGAATCGCCCTGGTGCGCGAAGGTATATTTTTTTCGCAACCGGTCGGTGCCCAGCGTTTTGCCCGCCGCGGGACCATCGCCCATTTCATCGATAAGATCGTCCGCAAGCTGATAGGCGGTCCCGATCCGGTATCCAACTTCTTCCAAAGAGGAAGCAAGCTGCGCGTCGTCGCCGCCGCAAGCGCGGGCGATAACCGCGAAAAGAGGCCCGGTTTTTCCGCGGGCAATCTGGAGACTGGTGGCGGTGTCGCATGCCGAGCCCCGGACTAAAAGCTCCTGCCGGGCTTCGGCAAGGCAAACTTCGTGCACCTTTTGCGTAAATAATTTTAAATAAGCGGCGCCGGGCGAATCGATGAGCAACATAAGAGATTTACAATAAATAATGTCCCCGATCAGAATGGCGCCGTTAGGCGAAAACATTTTCCAAAGAGTCGGCTTGCCCCTGCGGAGGGTAGCCCCGTCGATGACATCGTCGTGAAAAAGACTGGCGGTGTGGATAAGCTCCACGGCCGCACAGACGTAATCGATTCCATGGGCCCAATCCCGTGACCGATCGCCGAGAAGACCGGAAGCCAGGGAAGTCCTTAACATTTTTCCAAAACTTGCCTCAAGCAATTTGGGCATTTCAAACGACAAGTTTTCATCCTCCAGAATGCTTTGGCGGATGATGTTCTTAACCCTTTGAATCAGCGCATCTTTTTGAAAAAGTATTTGAGCGGCCATTATGCCCCTCCATTTCATAAAAAAAGGTTGTTTATAATATATGCAAACAATATGCCACAAGGATGGTGTGCGCCGATCTTCGATGAAATATTGGTTTAAAGTAAATTCGGGCCTTCGACTAATTGATTTTTCATCCGGTTTTAAGATGAAAGTCAATCTTTCATACCCATTTATGAAAAATCATTTACGGAGGTTTGCAATATTTGATAAAAATAAACAAATAAGATAATGGTACGAATCTTGCTTAATTCCAGCTCACATGGCCAAGTACTTTAATATTATCAAAAAAATATTCTCCAATAAAAAGCGGCTGGTAATAATAATTTCCGGCGTGTTGCTGTTGTTTTTAGGTTTGGGATTCGGCATGATCGAAATAACCGCCCAACCTCGGTTTTGCACGCTTTGCCATTACATGGACCCCTATTATAAGCAATGGAAAAGATCGTCGCACAATAAAGTCGCTTGTGTAAAATGTCATTATCCTCCGGGTTTTAAGAACGTTATTAAGGCCAAGCTTCAGGCCGTAAAACAGGTCGTTGCCTATGTCACCAAGAGTTATTCAACCAGGGCCTATGCCGAAATCGAAGACGCCAGTTGCCTGCGCAAAGGCTGTCACGAAAAGCGTTTGCTCGACACCACGGTGACTTTTAAGGAAAATATTAAATTTAATCATAAGCACCATTTAATGGAAATGAGACGCGGCAAAAAACTGCGATGCACCTCCTGTCACTCCCAAATGGTATTCGGCGAGCATATCACCGTTACCGAAAATGTCTGTTTCCTTTGTCATTTTAAAGACCGCGTGGACGGCATTCATCCCATGGGGCAGGCCTTTTGCACCACCTGTCATCCCAGCCCGGCCAAGGATATTGTCATCGGCGATGTTACGTATAACCATAAGGAGTTCGTCGACCGCGGCGTCCCCTGCCAGAATTGCCACCTGGAGGTGGTGCAGGGGACCGGCAAAGTCGCCAAATCAAATTGCTACGCCTGCCATGCCGAGCAAGACCGCCTGCAACATTTTAACGATGGTGAGTTAATGCATTTAAACCATGTCACCCGGCACAAAGTCGCGTGCAACCGCTGCCATGAAGAGATTACGCATTCTGTCAAGACTACCAACAAGCCGCTGGATTACAGTTGCAATATCTGCCACTCTTTCACCCATAATGCCACCAAGGACCTTTACATGGGAAAAGGCGGCAAGGGCGTGGCCGAAAAACCGAGCCACATGTTCAAGGTGCACGTGGATTGCATCGGCTGCCACGTTTCCAACGAGTTCCCGCCGGAAGTCGCCCGGTTCAAAGGCCAGACCTTTCGCCCCTCCGAAGCCGGGTGCCTTAAATGCCACGGCAAGGACGTGGAAGGAATGCTGGAAAATTGGAAGAGCAGCATTAACGAGGAGTTGCAAAAAACAAGCGCCTTGCTCGCCAAGGCCGATGCCAAATTAAAAGAGGGGTCGCTCGATGCGGCGGGTAAAAAACTGCTGGCCGACGCGCAGTACAATTATGATTTTGTCAAGTATGCCAAAGGAGTCCACAATATCGATTACGCCCTTGATTTGCTGACCTGGTCCGATGCGGCGCTTAAAAAAGTTATAGAAGGCAAGGAATAAATTCACCGTGTCCAATAAATTCCAGACATTTTTAAAATTAACATTAGCTTCCGAACCGTTGCCCAAGGTAGGCCCGGACAAACCCGGAAAGGTCCTCTCTTTTTTTTCGGCATTGTTAAAAGGAGAAGATCTTCCCCAACACGCGCCGCAATCAAGTCCCGGCGAAGGGTTTTTGCGAAAACTTTTAAAACCTGAAAAATTACAACCAGCGAGACGTGATAATGAATGATACCAAGCATATATGGCGGGTGTTTTTACTGGTTCTCATTGCCATCGCGGCGTTCATGGTCGGCCGCCTTCTTTTTGTTCCCAAAACGTTCGGGCAATTCGGTCATTACCGCGCCGCCAATGTATTGGAACAGAGGGCGTTTCCGGTTAAGTATCAGGGCGCGGAGTCTTGCGAGCCCTGCCACGCCGACGAATTTGCGCTCTGGAAAAACGCCGGGCACAAAACCATAGTATGCGAGGATTGTCATGCACCCTATGATTCCCACATTAAAAACGACGAAAAATTCGCGGATATGGAGATTAACCGCACCGCCGACTTCTGTCTGCGGTGCCATCAAAAGTTAACGGCGCGGCCCGAAAAATTCCCCCAAGTAAACGCCATCGAGCACCTTGCCGAATTTAAAATGGAACTGACCGATACCGTTTGTTTTAAATGTCATGGCCCGCACGACCCCACGCCCAAAGATCCGATCGACAAAACGGTCACGCCCAAGACCATCAAGGAGCTAAAACCCAAATGATACGCAGAGACTTTGTCACCAAAGGATTGGGTGGCGTTCTTACCATCCTCATCAGCCGCTCCGGCATCGCCCAGGCGCTCACGGGCGACGGCAAAACGGGCGACACCTACGATTGGGAACAGCACGATTATGCCTACCTTATCGATATTGCCAAATGCATCGGCTGCGCCATGTGTGTTCGCGCTTGTAAACGCGAAAACAACGTTCCCGACAACTTCGTGCGCACCTGGATCGAACGCTACCATGTGCTCGATTTTAACAATACCATCGTCGATTCTTCGCCCAACGGCGGCCTGGAAGGGTTTAAGCCGCTGGCCGAAGGCAGCGGGGCCAACAAAGCATTTTTCGTTCCCAAGATGTGCAACCATTGCAACAAATCACCCTGTGAACAGGTTTGTCCGGTAGGCGCCGCTTACCATACCAAAGAGGGCGTCGTGCTCGTAGACCCAAAGCGCTGCATCGGCTGCGGATACTGTATCCAGGCCTGTCCCTTTGGGTGCCGTTTTTTGCACCCCACCGAGCACGTGGCCTCCAAGTGCACGTGGTGCTATCATCGAATTACCAAAGGGCTAAAGCCGGCCTGCGTGCTGGCATGCCCGCGCGGCGTACGACAGTTCGGCGACCTTAAGGACCCCAACGATCCGGTGCGCAAGATTCTCCTCGAAACGCCGGTTTCGGTTTTGCGGCCCGACTTGCTCACGGAACCACAATGTTTTTATTTACACATGGATAAAGAGGTGCGCTAATGTTTCCAGAAATCGGTCACGAAATCCTCGGCTACGCATTTCCCAACGACGTCCACATTCTCTGGGGCCTCATGATCGTGCTCTATCCGTTTATTACCGGACTCGTTGCCGGGTCTTTCGTAGTATCGGCGCTGTACCACGTTTTTGACAAACAGGAATTCAAACCCGTCGGCCGTTTTTCGCTGGTTTTGTCTTTCTGTTTTCTTTCGTTTGCAACGCTCCCCTTGCTCAACCATCTGGGCCATCCGGAGCGCGCCTTCAACATTATGACCACGCCTAATTTACAATCGGCAATGGCCGGTTTCGGCTTCTTTTATTCCACCTACTTTTTAATAGTAATACTTGAAATGTGGTTTGTGTTCAGGCCGGATATTATAAAAATCGCCGCGCAAAGCAGAGGGTTAAAACGATTACTTTTCGCACTTCTGGCCCTTGGCACCTATAATACTTCCGAACGCGCGCTGCAATACGATCGAAAAATCATTAAAGTCCTCGCCGCGCTTGGAATTCCGGCCGCCTGCATTCTGCATGGTTACGTCGGGTTTTTATTCGGCGCCCTAAAATCCAACCCCTGGTGGTCAACGCCTCTTATGCCGATAATTTTTATTTTTTCGGCCATGGTGAGCGGAATCGCCCTGATGATAGTGCTTTACATGATAGTAATGCCGCTCAAAGGCCTTAAGGTAGACCGCGATTGCATGGCCGGGATGAGCCGCTGGCTCTGGATGTTCCTGCTGCTTACGTTTACGCTTGAACTTTTAGAAATCGTTACGCTGGCCTACGAACGCGGAGAAGAATGGCTCGTGATAAAGCCGCTTTTAACATCGCATCTCACCTTCAGCTATTTTGTCCTTCAGATCGGGGTTGGAGCGGCTTTACCGATTGTATTGCTCGGACTGGTGATCGGCATGGGAAAACAGATGACCGCTAAACTCCAGAGTACAATTATTACCA
>JAQUMP010000012.1:8845-16803 GCA_028718065.1 Chitinivibrionales bacterium
TCTCCGTCGCTCTTCTGATTGTTCAGGTCATGGCCATGCGCTGGAACGTTATTATCGGCGGTCAGCTTTTTTCAAAAAGCCTGCGCGGCTTCCGGTTGGATTATCACCCCGCTTTTTTTGAAAAAGAGGGAATCCTGCCCGCGATTTTGATCCTGATGATGCCGTTTATTCTATTCACCATTATCCAGAAATATCTGCCCCTTTTTTCCAACGAAGAAGGAAAGCATTGAGGCCGGATTATATATTAAAAGACCGGCAATATTAAACGGTTTACAACGCATTTATTATTCATGAACCAACATATTTATTCCGCCGTAACGGCGATAGGCCTGTTTCTCCTATTGACAAACGTTAAGCCCGCCTGGGCGGAGAGCCTGGAAAGCGCGTCAAATTCTCCTCCCGTAAGCGACGGCATCCAGACGCCGGCGCCGCCGCTGTCGCCCGACTATTTTCCCTGCACCACCTGCCACGAAAAAGGCAAGACCAATAACCAGCGCCGCCAATTAAAAACCGATCATACCGACATAGTTTTCGAGCACGACGAAAAAAACCGCTGGTGTCTTGATTGCCATGCTCCCCTTGACCGCGACAAACTGCACTTAGCGAGCGGCGAGCTTATTGAATTCAGTCAATCATATCGTTTGTGCGGCCAGTGCCACGGTCCCACCTACCGCGATTGGAAAGTGGGCGTCCACGGGAAACGGACCGGTATGTGGAATGGGCAAAAAAATTATTTTCTGTGCGTCCATTGCCACGATCCGCACTCTCCCGCCATCAAGCCGATTCAACCTTTTCCCGCCCCGGATAAACCCACCGGAAAGCCGTTTCTGCTGGGGGCAAAAAACAAATGAGTCTTAATAATAAACCCTCCCGGCAATTAAACCGCCGAAAATTTCTTGGCGATTCGGTTAAATCGGCCCTGGGCATTGCAGCGGGGCTGGCCGTGCCGGGGGTTTTAAGCGGGTGCGGAACCAAAGAGATCGAAAACTTTTTTCAGAAACATTTTCTGGAACTTTCTCCGGCGGAATTAAAAAGCCTGCTTGCTCGGCTCGAACGAGAAAATCTTAAAAAATACGGCAAGTCAACGGTCGTCAGCGCCAAGCCCGCAATGCCCGGGGTTTTGTTCGGCTATGGGCTGGACCTTTCGCGCTGCATCGGCTGCCGCCGCTGCGTTCACGCCTGCGTCAAGGAAAACAACCAGAGCCGCGACCCGGCGATCCAGTGGATCCGCGTGCTTGAGTTCTCCAAGGAAAAAGGCATCGACTTTGCCGAGGCCAATCCCTATTATTGTGCGCCCGGGAGCGGGGCCGGAGCGGCGGATTCTTCCAATAAATTACCCGCCGCCCCACCGCCCCAGCTTACCGGCGAGCAAAAACAGATCCTGGCCGATCCGGTTTCGCAATATCCGCTCTACAAGGAAAAAGAAACGGAAGGCCCGGGATGCAAAGTCCCGCGGCCGGAGCATTTTTATGTGCCTATCTCCTGTCAACAGTGCGAAAATCCGCCGTGCGTAAAGGTGTGCCCGGTCAAGGCCACCTGGAAAGAGCCGGACGGAATCGTGGTCATCGATTACAATTGGTGCATCGGCTGCCGTTATTGCATGGCGGCCTGTCCCTATGGCGCGCGCCATTTTAACTGGGCCGAACCAAAACTGCCCTCCGAAGATGTAAACCCGGACATGCACTACCTCGGCAACCGGCCGCGGTATCGCGGCGTGGTGGAAAAGTGCACCTATTGCATCCAGCGCACCCGCAACGGACGCTATCCGGCCTGCGTCGAAATTTGCCCGGTGGGCGCGCGCAAGTTCGGCAACCTGCTCGATCCGAACAGCGAGATCCGCTATATCCTGGAGCACAAGCGCGTCCTGATCCTTAAAAACGACCTGGCCACGCGGCCGAAATTCTTTTACTTTTACGGGCTTTAGAATATTATGCCAATTGTCAACTTTCTAAAAGCCTGCATCTCTATCTGGCTCAAGGGCAACAAATATTATTGGGCCTGGGTGGCTTTTCTGGGCGTGCTGATCGTTTCCGGGATCGCCGCTTATTTCGGCCAGATCATGCATGGGCTGATCGTCACCAGTATGCGTGACCAGGTTTCGTGGGGATTTTACATAGGCAACTTTACCTTTTTAGTGGGCGTGGCCGCCGCCGCGGTAATGCTCGTGATCCCCGCCTACATTTACCATTGGGAACCCATTAAAGAGGTCGTGCTTTTGGGCGAGATGCTCGCCATCAGCGCGCTCGTGATGTGCATGCTTTTTGTGACCGTGGATATCGGCCGTCCGGACCGCATGCTGCATCTGTTTCCCATTTTCGGCAAGCCGAATTTTCCCGTTTCGCTGCTCTCCTGGGACGTGCTCGTATTAAGCCTCTATTTTGTCCTTAATCTGGTGATTGTTTCCTACCTGCTTTATACGGGCTTTACCGGGCGGCATTACAACGCAAAAATCCTGATCCCGCTTGTGCTTATTTCCATTCCATCCGCAATATCCATTCACACGGTAACGGCGTTCCTTTATAATGGAATAGTGGCACGGCCCTTCTGGAACGCATCGATCCTTGCGCCCCGATTTTTGGCCTCGGCCTTTTGTTCCGGCCCGGCCATTCTTATAATTTTATTTCAGATTCTGCGCAAGGTCGCCGGATTGCGGATTAAAGACGAAGCGTTGGCTAAAATATCCGAACTCATGGCTTATGCGATGTTTATAAACTTGTTTTTATTCGGCGCGGAAATGTTCAAAGAATATTATTCCCACACCGAGCATCTTATTTACACGAAGGTGCTCTTGTTCGGCGTGGGCGGCACCAAGGTCCATTTGTTTACCTGGCCGGCCCTCGCCGCCAGCGTCACGGCCTTTATTTTATTTTTAGTTCCTAAAACGCGCAAAAATTTTTATACCATGAACCTCGGCTGCCTGCTGATCTGGTTCGGCGTTTATACCGAAAAAGGCATGGGGCTGGTTATTCCGGGCCTAACGCCCGATACGCTCGGCGAAATTTATGTTTACGCGCCCAGCCTTACGGAGTATCGCGTCGCCGCCGGGATTTTTTCCATCGGCTTTTTAATTTTTACCCTGCTTGTCAAGATAGCCATGCCGATTATGAAAATGAAAGAAACCAACCCCGCAGGTATCAGACTCGTTAAGCCTCATTTATAGTCAAAACGGCCATTCTTGACTATTTTGCACTACACTGCAATAAAGTCTTGACTTTTTTGCAATTGGCTATATATAATTAGCTATGCAACCCCGGGAGAAATTAAAGGCTTGTTGGGCAATACTTGCCGCGAGCAAAAGCATGGTTTTAGTATCGGGTCCTCGCCAGTCCGGAAAGACTGTTTTTGCGCGTGAAATCGCCGGCGCCGAGTATCCCAATAAAACATATTTTAACTATGACGAATTCGGCAACAAGAACATCCTTCTACGCGACCCGGCGTTTTTTGAAAAATTGAATCGCATTGATGATTCAAAACCATTAGTCATTCTCGACGAAATTCATAAATATCATGATTGGAAAAACTACCTCAAGGGCGTTATCGACGGTTATGGCCATGATTATATGTTCCTCATTACCGGCAGCGGGCGACTGGAATCATATCAACGGAGCGGCGACTCGTTAGCAGGCCGTTATTTTTCCTTCCGGATCTGGCCTTTCACGTTGGGAGAGCTGGGTAACAATACTGTTTCGCCGGAAAATTTTCTACTTCATCCATTAAGCGCGCCTTTGCCAAACAACAAAATCGCTTCAAAAATATGGAGCGATCTTGAATCCTTCAGCGGGTTTCCGGAACCATTTACCATAGGCGACCGGCTTCATTATTCCCGTTGGACGACAACCTATCATAAACAATTGGTATACGAGGACCTGAGGGAGGTTTTGCACACCACCGGCATCGACAAAATAGCACTATTGTATTCTTTGTTACCCGAGAGAATCGGCAGTCCGCTCTCCAAGAACAACCTTGCACAAGACCTTTCGGTTTCGCCGAATACGATTGATTCATGGCTCGGGGTTTTTGAAAAATTATTCATTACCTTTTCAATCGGTCCGTGGTCCAGAAAGATTCAACGTTCCATTGTCAAGGAAAAAAAGCTCTACCTGTTCGATTACGCCGGAATTCAGGACGCAGGCTCTCGATTTGAAAATATGGTAGCTGTTGAGCTTGCGCGAGCAATCTCCTTATGGAACGATTTAGGATATGGCGCGTTTACGTTGCATTATCTTAGGAACAAAGAAAAAAAAGAAGTCGATTTTCTGATCGCGCGAAATAATAATCCGGTTTTGATGTTGGAAGCAAAAGCAGGCGCCACGGATATCCCGGAGAACATTTCATTATTTCAAGGAATTTTAAAGGTGCCGGCGGTTGTCGCAACCGGAATGGCCAATATTTATCAAAAGTCAAAAAACATGCACGGCGAAATTCTCCTTATAACCGCATCGGATTATTTTGCAAATCTCCCCTGATCGCCATCGACTTTTGCGAACGCTGCAAATAGATGAAAAATAATCCTCTTTCTAATGATTTTTAATCCCGCCATTTTCATTATTGCCGATATTTTTTATAGTATTTCCCGCAAACAAGAAATTTACCAATAAATTCGGCGTGGCATAATTATTGCGAATAAATTAGACGGTATATTTTTTAATGTGAATTTTTTCATAACAACTCTATCAAAACATTTACTTCCTTCAAAGAAAAGGGGATGGTGATGAAGCGATTTTTGTTTAAATCACTTGTCGTTGCGGCGGCTACGGTCGGTTTGAGTTTGGTTGCGGGCTGTTTTCAGGGGCCCGCCGGTCCGGCAGGAAAAGACGGAACATCTGTTTTGGATACCTTACTTATTAAGGACACGCTGGTTATTAAGGATACCCTTCTTAAAAAGGATACGGTGCTCCTTAAGGATTCCAGTTTTATCCGCGATTCTGTTTTCGCCCTGGCAAAATGCAGCCAGTGTCATAACAGCAATCAATTAATAGTTTCTAAACAATATGATTGGGAAGGTTCCTTGCATGACACGGGCTCAACCTGGAGAGGCGAAGGCTCCAATGCCTCCTGCATAGCCTGTCATAATGGTAATGCCTTTATTTTTGCGCTTACCAAAGCGGATTCCGCCAATGTTTTGGCGAACCCCACGAATGCCAACTGTCGCACGTGCCATCAGATCCATACCACCTATACGGATTCGGATTTTGCGCTTGTCGGTAAAGAGGCAATTGTTAAATCCAAAAACGACTATACGGTTTCTTTTCCGGACATGGGCGCGGGCAACTTGTGCGTGAACTGCCACCAACTCAGGACCGCTTTCATGGCGGACCTTATCGCGGGCAAAGGCACGGAAAGCATCAACCCGAACGTCAATATTCTTAAAACAGCGGTAATGGTCGGAACTGATTCCGCTAAATTTACGGCAACCGCCGCCCGTGCCAGCGATCACGTCGGCGCGCAGGCCCAGATAATCTCAGGTATTGGAATATGGCTGCCGAATGGCGGAGCGGCCATACCAAGTTCAATGCATAAAACAGTGGTTGCCGACGGTTGCGTGGATTGTCACCTTGGACCGCAAAAGGTCCATACTTACCAGCCGCAGATCGCTTCTTGTCAAGCAGCCGCGTGCCATGGCGCCTTCGTTGCCGGCCCGGCGGGAAAGTTTGATATCGACAGCGTGCAAACCAAGTTCCTTGCGCTTGCCAAGGAAGTGCGCGACTCGCTTATGTCCCGCGGAATCGCCAAGTGGGATTCAACCGAAACATGGCCGAACGCGCGTGGGATTGTCTTTAATGGAAAAGGCAAAACCTATCCTATCGGCGTGGTCGGCGCCTATGTAAACCTACAGAACGTTTTATGGGACGGCAGCAAGGGCGCCCATAACGCCAAGTTTACCATGGGCCTCTTAAACGGGTCGCTTGCGGACCTTAAGAAGTAGGAACTGCGTTAGGATGATTGTTTAAAATAAAGAGGCTTCCCTTTCTTTGAGGGAAGCCTCTTTGTATTTTGTAAGATAAAGCTCGCCCCCTAAATCCCCCGAAGGGGGACTTAATTTGATTCATTCTTATCTTAGTTTCCCCCCTGCGGGGGGAATTAAAAGGGGGCGCGTAAGCAAGGATAATAAAACCAAAGGAGAAACTATGCTAAAAACATTTCAAACACTATCGCTTGCACTCTTGCTTGTGTTTGTCGGTTGCAGTGACAAAAAGAAAGCTGCCTCCTGCCCCATGGATAAGTCTATGGGCGCGGCTCCCAATAAAGCTTGCAATATGCAAGCTCCGGCCATGGCATCGGCGAACGGTTTTTCGGGGGTCGTCGTCGAAACTCTTAACACCGCCGGGTATACCTATGCCCTTGTTGATACCGGCAAGGCAAAAGTCTGGGCCGTTGCCCCGCAAGTTGCCGTAAAACCGGGTGACACCGTAGTTGTTTCCGGCATAATGCCCATGGAGAATTATCAATCCAAAACACTGCATCGCACCTTTGCGTTGGTCTATTTTGCCGGATCGATCACTCATAAAGGAGAACCAAAATTAAACACCGCGGCGATTGTAGCACATGGCACAAGCGGCGTCTCCAGCGTGCCCATGGCGAAGATGGACTTTTCGGTAATTAAAAGGCCTCCCAAAGGCATGACCATTGCCGAAATTTTTGCCCAGAAAGACAATCTGGCGGGAAAGAACGTTATACTCGCCGCTAAAGTGGTCAAGGCCAGTTATGGCATCCTTGGTAAAAACTGGTTGCACGTTCAGGATGGGTCCGGCGCAATCGGAACGAATGATCTTACGGTCACGACCGATACCAAGAGCCTGTCGGGACAAACGGTCATTATAGAGGGGCTCCTTGCTAAGGATAAAGACATCGGCGCCGGCTATAAGTACTCGGTTATTATCGAAAATGCAAAAGTAACTTTGCAAAAGTAGTTTATTTTTCATCCATTCAAACGTGATAATTCATCCTAGATAATGGTTTTTTATTATAATTCCGCCCTTATTTTATACGTTTGAGCAATTTAAGATGCTGGCATGGTTGTTGCATTAATTCTTTATTCCATAATTTTATTTTCTTTTCGATATTTTTCAGCCATGAATAAAAAACTCCATTTATTCATTTTAGGGATTCTGCTGTTTTTTATGGGCCGCGCGTGGGCGACCTCGCTCGACGTTGTGCTCGATAACAGCATTTATGCGCGCAATACCATGCTGGCCTCCAACCAGGACTCGCTTGCCTTTTCGGAAGGGCTGAGCATTGACCTGGAAAAAATCGGCCCGACCAATCTTTCGCTTTTTTCCGATTTCGGCCTCTCGAATACTTTCGTCGATTCCGCCCACAAGCAATTTGAATTAAGGACGCTCTATTTCGACGCCCCGGTTTTCCCCGGTTTCGATGCAAAAATCGGCCGGCAATTGATATGCGATCTCAGCTCAAAGAACGTCTCCGTGGACGGCGCCAAACTTGAGTACGATTTCGGAACGCGCGCCCGCCTGCACGGATACTTCGGCGAACCGGTTCCTTCGCGCTATAGCGACGCGATTGTAAACCGTGACTATAACCTTATCCAGGGCGGCATCGGCGCGGACTTTTTAGTGCATCCCACCACCTGGATCGGCCTCCAGGCGGCCGACATAACCGATTCGACCCAGACCGGCACAACCGGGCGGATTCCCGTGGCCGGTTACCTGGATTCCCGCCTGGGGAAAAATTTTAATCTTACGGCGAACGCGGCCTATGACCTGGCCTTTGAAAAAATTCAGCAATACAGCATCGACATTAGCGGAAAACCAACCTCCCATCTTTTCTGGCGGGCCTATTTGCTCGGCGAAAACCAGGCCATTGACTCCACCAATGCCTACGAGCGTTTAATTTTGGGAAAATACTCCGACCTTGGTTTACAAGTAGGATGCAATCACCGCCGTGATTATGTACGCGGCTACTACTCGTTAAGAATTTTAGGCAACGGCTACGACCAC
>JAQUMP010000013.1 GCA_028718065.1 Chitinivibrionales bacterium
GTTATAACCCGTCAGGGCTTCCAACGCTTTGCGGCCGATAAGCCGGTAGTCGGCGTGATTGTAAACCATATTTATTCCCAGAAACCGTATGATTTTATAAAAGCCATACGCGGAGGTCCTTTTAAAAACCGAATCATATTCCCGTTTCTTTCTTACCCCGTAAACGATTTCGCAGCCTTGCCGGTAATATTCAAGGAATTTTACGATTGCCTCCGGATCGTCCTGAAGGTCCGCGTCCATGGTGACCACGCAATCGACCCTGTTTTTTTCCGCCTCCATGCCGCTTAATATCGCATACTGGTGCCCAAAATTCCGGGAAAGCTTGATCCCCCGGAAAATTTTATTTTCCTTACAGAGCGCCTCGATCATGACCCAGGTTTTGTCCTCACTGCCGTCATCCACGAAACAGATATGGCTCTCTTTTCCCGCCCGGCTTTCGCCGATCAACCGCGTTACCAAAGCGCCGAGAACTTTTGCAGTAGCTTCCAAGCCCGGCTCCTCATTGTAACAAGGGACCACCACGGACAAAACCGGGGTCTGTTCGGACGGTTGTTTTTGGCCAACAATCATTTTGCGGCATCCTTGGCGACATACAGCCATGTATCCAGGGCCGTACCTTTGAATTTTTTTATCAGCACCGCGTTTTTTTTGAGCCATTGCAGCATTGCCGGCCGGGTATCACTTTCCGAAGGAACAATAATGCAGTGCCGCGGCGACTGTATCCAAGACGCACCGGAGAGTTGCTCTAAACTGTCAAGCGCCACATAGGTCAAGCCGTACTGGCGAGCGTAAAACTCCAACCCGACGGAATAGCATGACGTAAAGCCAAATACCGTTTTTTGGTCAGGATAATTCCGCAGAATCGTTTTATAGGTTTCGCGATAATCCTGCTGGGGATAGCGCACATAATCGGCCAAGGCCGGCATAAGGGTTACAAGAAGCGCGCCAAAGGCCAGCGGCGCATAACGCGCAACGCCGCGCACGTGCCGCGCGATTGCCGTTCCACCCATGCATAATGCCCATAACCAGAACGGCATGCAGCACATGGAATAGCGTTCCAGGGTATAGGAAACGTGCGTGATGCCGAATAAAACCGGAAGCACCGAACTAAAAATAATCAGCGACACGCCGGTTTTCCACGATTGCCGGGTTACTACGATAACTCCACAAGCCATGAGAAGTAAAAAAACAAAGCTTATATAGGGAAAAAACGGCGTGCCGAACTGGAATTGGACCCACTTCGGAAAAAAGGCGAACCCTTGCAACATCGCATGTTTTTCCGGGTTAACCATGGCATGGCCGAAACATAGCATTTTGTTAATCATGGGAATATTGTATAAAAAAGCCGGGAGCGTCAGCAGCATGTTGACAAATACAATAGAACGCGCGTGCTTATCGCTTCCGGTAAAGCACCCGCACAGGGCGAAACAGCCGGTAAGAATAAGTCCCAGGCCATGACTCACGCCGATCAAAAAATAGGCAATTCCCAAACGCACCGGGTGCAACCGTTCGCTTAATCCCGGTGTCAGCCCCAGGGCCCAAATGATGCTGAATACCAGGAGCATATAGCCGCGCGCATCATCCGCATAGAGCGTAAAGGTCGGAAGGAGCACGGCGCACAAACCGAACATCGTGCCGCAAAGGGGGCCGCCGATCCGGGAAAACACGGCAAATCCAAGCGGCATAACCAGAAACCCGGCGACGAGCGAAGGGATCCGATAAGTAAATTCAATCCAATGATGGTGCGTCGCTTTAATAATGACTTTTGAAATTGAGTAATAAAGGATATGGTCCATGTCGATGGCATTAAAACCGAGCGTGCTGAGCCACGGTTGGTTGATTTTAGTGACCAACCCCCACAGCGGATCTTCCCACAGGCTATAGGTAGCAGGAACAAAACGGACGATCGTTATGGCGCACCAAAGAATCCATAGCCAACGCGGCGGCGCATATTTTCCCCCGCACCCGAACATGACGCGATGAAACGTCTGGTAAATCGTATCGAGTTTTTTATCGATGCCGCAGAGAATTGCTTCTACCGAAACCACTTCCAGGAAACTCCGGATAAATTGACAAATAAAGGACTTATTAATTATACCGGGGGGGCGCTATTTAATCAATGAGATTGTGGCAAAGCGGACAATACTTTATAAATGCCCGGGAGCGCGGCATTTATTAAGCCGGGAAATGAAGGTAGTCGGATTGAAGATTGGCGTAGGGGGCTTTGCGATAATGAGGAGGATGATACTGCAAAACATTCCGACCGACATGATTGAACAATATGAAAGTACATTACCTTGACATAATCCCTTCTTAACATTAGAATTAGTACTTATGATTAACTTTATTCTTCAGTTTGTTTGTATGTTCTTGTTTGCGGTCGGTGTTTTTTTTATAATTGTAGAATTGCGCACTAAATTCGATCGATTGTTCCTTTATTTTGGAATCTCATTATTGTTTTTATGCTTCGCATCTTCGATCGATCTATGGATTTCTCCCCTCCTTTCATCAATAAAGGCAAAACTCTATTGGCAGAATATTTTCCATATAAACATCTGTTTGTTCTTGGTGTTTTTAATGGGTTATTTAATCAAACTAACAAAGACCTTAAATTTAAATTTTATTAAGGCGTTCCTCGCCTTATCACTAGTAATCTCCGGCCTGTTTTTGTCGAAAAGTTTTTTAGTCGTTAAAAATGGAGAAATAGTATCGACGATAGCTTACTATGTGATTTTTCTGCCTTATATCATCCTTGCAATAATAATCGCGATCCTTTTAGTTATAAAAAAACTTAAAATTGCGACCCCATTAGAGAAAAAAACATTATTCTTCCATCTTCTTGGTGGAATTATTCTCGGTCTCGGAGGACTGGCGGATTTAATTGTAACTATAACTGATACAGATGAGATTATGCCAATTAAAAGTTTTACTATTATTGGCGTAATGGGGTTCGGAATCATGGCCACTCTCATTTTCGTAGAGCGTTTTTTAATGCTCATTCAGGACAGACAAATCGCTTATGATAAACTTGAAACTGCCTACAAAGACATCGAAGAAGCCAACACGCTCAAGGAGCTCGGTCAATCTACCGCAATAATTAACCACGAAATTAAAAATTATATGATGATTATTTCCGGTTATGCCGATTTTATTCGCGCAACCGAACCACTCACCGAGCGCGGGAAAAAAGCAGCTCAGGGAATTATGAATGGCGTTAATAAAATGACAGAGTTCAGCCACGATATTTTGGAATATTCTAAAGCTAAAATATTAACGAACAAAAAAGAAATCAATCTTACCGAGGTGGTTAATAAATGCTTGAACGACGTTTATCCTAAGCTTAAAGAAAAATTTATTCTGGTTGGTTTTGACAAAAAGCACTTTATCCATGGCGATTGGAATAAACTTGAGCATGTATTTGTAAATTTATTCAATAATTCCTTCGAAGCCGATGCCAAGCAAATTAAAGTCACCATTTCCGAATCTGGCGGGACAATACTTTTGCTTTCCATAGAAGATGATGGCGCCGGATGTTCCGAAGAACAAATGGAAAGCTTGTTCAAAGCCTTTTACACGACTAAAGCTGATAAAAAAGGTAATGGCTTGGGAATGTCCCTTACGCGTGCAATAATAGAAAGCCATGGCGGGCACATAAGCGCTTATTCAAGGAATTTAGCGGGCGACAATCAACACGGACTTACGTTGGTGATTACTTTCCCGATTTTTCACACAACCGATAAAAAAATGCCGGAAGATGCTTATAGAAACAATATTGTTCTAATAAAGGAAAATATCGAAAACCTGGCTGGCGTCATACGGATATTCCAAAATGTTCATATTGCCCCCAAAATTATGCAGAATATTGACGATTTAAAGATGGATAAAAACATTAATGATGATGCGTTTATAATCGCAAATGCAAAGAATATCGAACAAATCAAAGACAAAACGAACCGGTTTAAAAAGCTCACAATCATTTCAAGCAATAAGCACCATCTCTATGCGTTGGATATTTCCACGGAGGTCTCAACACCTCAGATTTTTTCGGAAGAGTATATATTAAAGCATTTTATGGCGGCAATTGACAATTAAGTTTTACGCTTTATGAAAGAACGCCAGCCCAGTAACACCGCCCACTGTTAGTATTAGTGTCCATAAAACAATCCCAACAAGCATCCAAAAAACCGTTTTCGTGCGAGAACTCCCCAAAAAAATTGCCGCAGCTGTTCCAATTAATGTTCCTGTTATTAATGGGGCGACTATCCCTAATCCAACAATTCCGTATTTTTCCCAAATTTTAATAATATATTTTTCTTGATGAGGCTTTTGAACATTTTTTAGTACCTTGCTATAAATTGGCCGGCCAATGATAATAGTTAAAAGGACCCCCATTAATGCGCCCATGGCTGAACATGTCCCGATAAGGTAGAAGGGTAACCGTAACGTAAAGCCAGCGGGAATAGCCGCCCAAAGCTCTATAATGCCCAAGCCGAAAACCATCCCACAATTCAAAAGCACTGTCATTAGAATTCACTTTTCAAAATCGCTGTCAATATTTTAAAGATGATTTAACTTAAAGCTAATTAAAATAGCGTTGGTAAACGAAAATGAATTTAGGATAACCATCTGTTTTTAAATCGACCCCAAGATTATCAGCCCGCTCGCAAAAAACAAAAGGTCGCTTTCACAGAGGAATTCATGCGCCCTGTAATTTTGGTTCTTGTGGTCGGGTGTTAGATAAAGCAGGGAATATGCCACCATTGCCATTAAAAAAACAAACATCAATAATGGGATTTTTTGAATACAATACAAGGCACAAACAGTTAGGACCCACCCCAAATTAATTATCCGCATTACCAGGATCGTTTTCTGTGTCCCAAAGATTACGGGAACTGTGTGGTTGTTTGCGATTTTGTCCCCCAGCCGATCTTTAATGTCGTTGTAAAGCGTATTATTAAAAGTAGACATCGCGAGCGCGAAAGCTAAAATAATAATCGGAGTAAAATTATGGATAGAGCCGGGATTATCCAAAGCCGGAAGAAGAAAAACCGATGCGCCCCAAAGTACCGCTACCGCGAGGTTTTTAATAATGGGGATCTCTTTTATTCTTAAAAATAATAACCCATTGTTCTTTGAATGCCACGGCACAATTTTGTATGAATAGGAAATACCAACGGTTAAAAGAAGTGCAAAATAATAATTAAATTTATGCGTTAGTATTAGTATCGCCGCGGTAAATCCAAGCGTGCAAACACTTGCGGCAAAAAGAAAATGCTTGTTTTCAAAAAATATAAATTTATCGAGATGGTTTACAAAATCTTCCCGAGTATCGGTATAACGGTTCAACAAATATATACCAAATATCAATCCTAAAGCACCCAGACAAAGAACCGGATCAATATCAACCTTCATATAATACATAGCGGCTACCATGCAAAACGTGCCCATTAAAGAAAGGTAGACTACCAAGAGTAATGGATTGTTGGAGGTCAGCCAATTTTCACTGGCCCGAGATTTTATCGCCGCTTGCATCATCGCACCCTCCTCATTTAAAGAGTACAGGAAATGGAATTTTGTTTTAATTATCTCCGATGCAATTCTTAATCCTTACTTTACCACTCTTTTTGCCCTAATGCAAGATAAAAAGCACAATATATTGTGTTTTTTCATTACAGCAACACCACCTATAGCGTTGCCATTATTGCGCTTTAAAATCAATACTTTTTTTGGAAAAATCTGTGAGGCTGGTAATCAATTCAAAAGTAGTTATTTTGCCTCTGTTAAAACACGACCTTGTCCTTTTGTTTTATATGGTTTACAATTGGCAAACATCGCCTACATCTTGTTAATTAAAAGAAATCGCAAGTTTCGTGCCACGGGCTAAACTTTAGAAAAAAGGTGTTTTTCGAGGCGGCAACTATAACGGCTTTTGCAGATATGCGAATAAATTATCATTTTTGAGAAAACGGAAAGGTAGAGAAACAATCAAAAATAAATTATCACATTCCATACACAACACTAATCCTTATTGATCGCCCCTGTGCAAGGGAGTTTTTAAACACGGAATTATCCGGCAGTGTAAGGGTTTCGCTGTTCCAGATTATTTCCCTATAACTCGCACGTAAATAAATATTCGGAATGAACATGTATTCCCCGCCAACCTGACCGGCGATGTTTTGAGAATCGTACTTGTAATCCTGATGCAACGCATAATAATATTGGTTGTATTTAAATCCCATAAAAAAACTCAGGCCCGCAAGAAAAAAGTGCTTAACATTTATTTCGTCCCAGGAAATCTTAAGTTTGGTATGGGGCTGCATTTCCCAGTTAAGGTCAACAACCGGATAAGGGTTGACGGCATTAAAATATTCCTGGAGCAAAATTCCAAATCCAAAGGAAAGCTTCGGCGACCAATCAACCAGATGCTCAAAAGTTAAATTGGCGAAAACATGATTTTTATTTAAGCGCGAAAAGTCCGTATTTAAGCCCCCATCAACCATAAGCAAGCCGCTCTGTTTGCCGACTTTATAAGGCGTTGCACCCAGAACCAAACCATATCGCTGCAATGGATTGCTGTTTAAGCCATTAAAGTTTCGGTCCAGGCCGTCGATTTCAAATCCGGTAAAAGTCTCTATGGCGCCGAATTTTATCCCGGGCAATAAAGAATTTATCTGCCAAAAATTGAATGTTCTTCCGGCTTTAATTTTTGCTGCACCCGAAGCCGCCTCCTGATTCAGTTCAAAAGCCGCTGTAGCCAGGTCATCGCTTGGATCGTGGTTGTCAAAACAATAAATGGATGAAGCGGAAAGAAATAATATCAGCGCAAAATAATTTAGCATTATAATCCCGGCTTAACCGGATGAAATACTTTTTTATGAGTTACGGTAACTTTCCTGATAGTATTGCGGGTTATCAAGAACGTGCTGAAAGCTTTTACCGTAAAATTTTGATAGGTGCAGGTTGCATCGACCCGCCCGCGGGTGATAAAAGGAATATTAGCCAAATAGAGCGTAAAAGTGCCGTCCTGGCCGGTAATAAGACATGAACCGGACGAAGAATTTTTATTGGTATCTTCCGGTGCATCGGGCGCTTTACACGTAAGAGTGCCGCAATTGACCTTGAGGTGTACCTCCTGGTTGGCAATCGGGACGCTCTCTTTATCACAGAGAAAACCCTTTATGACCGCATGACCCGACCGCGCGAGCGAATCGACCGGAGCCACCGTTGCCTTCACAATCAGTGAACACGAAGACCAGGTTTCGCCGGTATTAACCTGATTCTGATTTTCCTCCTGGTCCTGCGCCCAAGACGCGGAGCAAACCAACAGAAGATAAAGAACGCCTAAAAGCAAAGTTTTTTTGGTCATTTGCCCCTCCCGTTTACTTATTAATATAACAAATGGCAATCGGTTTTGAATTTTCCTCTTTAACTTAAAATACGCCCAGGTTTTCGATCATCCAGGTAAATTTTAATCAGGGGCAGGCTCAAAATCAGATAATAGGCTGCCAATTTCGCGAATGCCCAATGGGTTTTATCGGCCAGAATGGCATGCCACTGAAATTGCCACAAGGGCACTCGGTTTACAAGGATGGTAGTGGCAAATACCGAGCCGCGAAAAGCAAGCGCAACGAGCAGTGCCAGCCAGAGCAACCATCGGGAAAGTTTACCGAGGTCATCGTAAATTAACCCGCCGAGCAAAGCAAATACCGGAAACACCATGGCCAAATAGCGCGGTCCGGCCGATCCGCCGGCATCCCATCCGTAAAACCCAGAATTTACCCAAAGCAATAATAATAACCCGGGAATACAAATAGCGGCTACTTCTTTGGCGTCCTGCCTTAATTTTTTAATGATCGCCAGGTATCCCGTTGCAATGGTTACAACCAATATCCACGGTTGCGTTACCAGAATGCCGCGATTTGCGCCGAAAAGCAATTCGCCAATGATTTTTACATTCGGCTGCAAGGTGAGCATGCCGAAAAGAGTGTAGCGGCCCTGCGGCGGACCAAGGAAAAGCGGATTCTCATACCGCAAGGCCGTCACGAAAGGATTGCCGAAGCAGACCCAATGATACCAAATCCAAAGCACGGCGGGAAACAGCGCGCCGGTAATAACGGGGCGGATCCATTTGCTGTTTCGAGTTTGATTTACAATTACCACTACAAATAAAGGCAAAAACAAAGCTACGCTATATTCAGACAACAACGCCCAACCAAAGGATAACCCGAATAGACCATAGCGTTTTTTGCAGCAGCATATTGTCGCCAGGCACAGAAAAAAAGCGGTCATGGCATGGCCGAAAAAGGTGTTCATAAAAATAGCCGCGGTATTGCCGAAAAGCATGGCAAGCGCCATAAAATGCACGGCGTGACCGCCTAAGGAAAAACGACCGGGGAAAAGCGACGGCAGCCAAAGGACTAAAAGCGCCCAGGGGAGTGCTTGCAGCAAGATAGAAACAAGCGCCTTTACCCATGACGCCACGACTGTGCCCGGCCCGATTGCGCCGCCGTGCGCAATGTTGACGAGCGCAAATATCGGCGCGGCAAGCAGCGCCGGGCCCGGCGCTTTGTTGGAATAGTAGTGGCCGCTTCGCGCTAAAGCCCAGTCGTAGGAAAGATTGAGATAGTTGTCGATGGCGAGTGTCCCTTGTTCGGTCATGGCTTTGAGCGCCGCAAAACGCGAATTCGGGTTGACTCCCCCATCTTCGGTAACGATGCAATTTAAAACAATAAAAGCAATGACCCAACCAAAAATGGGACGGTGCGACAATGATTTGACAAAAGCGACCAGGGGCTTAATAGTTTTTATCATGGTTCCTTGCGTTGGGAAATATAAAAAGCGCATGCATCGTGCCATTAATTTAAATAATGATGCATGCATTAGAGAAATTTCATTTCCAATAATGGCCCCCTATTTATTTTATACATGTTTTTTTTAAGGAAATAAAAAATGGCCCTTGCAACTCCCTATTATCTAATCGACGAAAAAAAATTATTAAAAAATCTTAAGGTAATTAAGCGCGTTCGCGATTTGTCCGGCGCAAAATCCCTGCTGGCCCTCAAATGCTTTTCGACCTGGTGCGTTTTTGACCTTATGGCCCGTTATATGGATGGCGTTACCGCAAGCTCGCCCTTTGAAGCGCGTCTGGGGTATGAAAAATTCAGCAAACTCACGCACGCCTATTGCGTGGCCTATTCGCGGGACGATGTGCGAGCCATAAAACATTTTGCCGATACGATCATTTTTAACTCGCTCCCGCAACTGAAACAATTTTATACTATGGTTAAAGGCAAAAACATCGGCGTGCGCATCAATCCGCGGTTCTCCTATTCACACTTTGACCTGGCGAACCCGGCGCGCCGCTACAGCCGGCTCGGCGTCATTGACGCCAATGCGCTTCGCAGCGTTATGCACTTGATAAACGGCTGCATGTTTCATTTTAATTGCGAAAACAATGATTTTAATAATTTTTCCGCCAATCTGGAAAAAATCGGCCGTACCTATGGCGATGTGCTGGGCAAACTCACCTGGGTCAGCCTTGGCGGCGGCATTTCCTTTACCGGGAGAAATTACCCGGTGGATAAATTTTGCGGCGTTTTAAAAGAGTTCGCTCAACGTTTTAAGGTGCAGGTGTATCTGGAGCCGGGCGAAGCGGCGGTTACGCAATCGACGCAGCTGGTGACCACCGTACTGGACATCGTGCGCAACGAGACCGATATCGCCATTGTCAATGCATCCGCGGAGGCGCACATGCTTGATTTGCTTATTTACCGGCTCAACGCTAAAATCGATGGTGCAAAACAAGGCAAATTTACTTATACGATTGCGGGACGATCGTGCTTGGCCGGAGACGTTTTTGGGACCGGGCGTTTTAAAAAACGCCTCAAGGTCGGCTCTACGGTCCGTCTTTTAGACGCCGGCGGATATACCATGGTCAAAAAGAACTGGTTTAACGGGCTTGGCATGCCGTCGATCGCCGTTAAAAGACTTGACGGTTCAATAAAACTTGTGCGCAGTTTTGATTATAGATCTTTTCTCAATTCTTTATCCTAATTACAAGGCAGGGACCCGTGAAAAAAAATGTCCTGATTATCGGCGCGGGCGGCGTTGCCCACGTCGCGGCGCACAAATGCGCCCAAAACAACGACATCCTCGGCGACATCTGCATTGCCTCGCGCACGCAGGGCAAGTGCGATGCGATCATCGACAGCATTGATCGTAAAAAAACCAAAAAGATCGCCAAGCGCAAAATTTATTCCCGCCATATCGACGCCATGGACGTGCCTGCTACGGTGAATCTTATAAAAAAAACCAAATCGGACATCGTTATGAACCTGGGACAGTCGTTTATCAATATGTCCGTCCTGGAAGCCTGCATTCAGGCCGGCGCCGTTTACATGGACACGGCCATTCACGAAGATCCGCACAAGGTGTGCGAAGATCCGCCGTGGTATGGCAATTACGAATGGAAGCGACGCAACCGCTGCCGCACCAAGGGCATTACCGCGATTCTGGGCGTCGGGTTTGATCCGGGCGTTGTCAACGCCTGGTGCGCGCATGCCGTAAAGCACTATTTCGACATTGTCGATACCATCGACATTATGGACGTGAACGCAGGGAGCCACGGCAAGTATTTTGCCACCAATTTCGACCCGGAAATAAATTTCAGGGAATTTAAGAAAGTATGGTCCTGGATCGACCGCAAATGGGTGGAAAAAAAGGTGCATTCAATCAAGCAAACCTACGAATTCCCGGTGGTGGGCAAGCAGACCATTTATCTGACGGGTCACGACGAACTGCATTCGCTGTCGCAGAACATCGACGCCAACAGTATCCGTTTCTGGATGGGTTTCAGCAACCATTACATCAATGTGTTTACGGTGCTTTCAAAACTCGGACTCACCTCCAACCAGTCCGTGCTCACCAGCGACGGCGTGGAGGTGGTCCCGCTGCGCGTTCTCAAGGCGCTGCTCCCCGATCCGTCGTCGCTGGCGCCGAATTATTCGGGCAAAACCTGTATCGGGAACTTGATAAAAGGGAAAAAGGACGGCGGCGATTACGAGCTCTTTATCTATAATATTTGCGACCATGCCGATTGCTACCGCGAGGTCGAAGCGCAGGCTATAAGCTACACCGCAGGCGTGCCTCCGGTGGCGGCCGCGATACTGGTGGCCAAAGGCGTGTGGGACGTAAAGACCATGGTTAATGTGGAAGAACTTGATCCCGACCCGTTTTTAGACCTGCTGGGGGAAATGGGGCTGCCCACGGAAACCAAGCTTGAGCAGCCCGTGCCGATACTGAATTTGTAAATATCGGAAGACCTATTCGGGGAAACGGCCCTTCCCTCTTCTGGTCGCCATAAGCGCCTTACGCCCGAAAAAATGCTTATTAGAAAAACCCGGTTGGTTTAGGCCGACGCGCAAAGCGCGATATACCGCATTTTTCCGGTCGGGCGCTCGGATGTCTCCCGGCAGAGAGAAAGAGCCATTTCCCCGAAAATAAAATTTAGCGATTTTTCTCCGAACACTGCTAAAATTCCAGCGAGACTTTTTATTTCCCGGCGGCCTTGACCTGAGCCTCGATCCAGGGATAGGTTTTGGCAATGCCCTCTTTGAGAAAGAATTTCGCTTTCCAGCCGAGAGAATAGATGCGCTCGTTGCTGAAATTGCGCGATTGAACCCCTACCGGTCCTTTTATATGCCGGATCTCGATTTTCTTTCCGGCGACTTCGGCCGCCGTGACGGCCAGTTCATCCACCGACACATACTGCGGACATCCGATATTGACCGCGCCCTCAAGGTCGGAGTGCATGAGCAGGTAGATCCCCTCGACCATGTCGTCCACAAACGTATACGAGCGAATGGCCGAGCCGTCGCCCCAGACTTCGATGGCGCCGCCATCCTTGACTTCCGCGATTTTACGGCAGATCGCGGCCGGGGCTTTTTCACGCCCGCCGCGCCAGGTTCCCTGGGGCCCATAACAATTCTGAAAGCGGGCAATGCGCACTTTCATGCCGCGATTGCGGGAGTAGGCCATGGCCATGCGCTCGGCATAGAGTTTTTCCCAGCCGTATTCGTTATCGGGACGGGCGGGAATCGCCTCGGCTTCGGTCATTTCGGGCTCGCCCGGTTTCATATCGCGGTAAACGCAAACCGACGACGAGAAAAAATAGCGCGGCACGCCCATGGCCGAAGCATTGTGGGTCATGTGAATATTTATCAGGGCGCTGTTGTGCATGATTTCACACTCGGCGGAGTGGATAAACCCCATGCCGCCCATATCCGCGGCCAACTGGTAAACCTCATCAAAGCGGCCCTCTTTCGGCGTAAGCGCCGTTTTGCAATTGTTCTCTTCACGTAAATCTAATTGCAAAAATTCATCGGCCGCGCTCGGCGCGAATTCATGCTGTTTAATGTCGACACCGCGCACCCAGAAACCTTCGGCTTTAAGTTTTCTAACCAGATGCCCTCCGATAAAACCGCCTGCTCCGCAAACCAGCGCCTTTTTCATTGCAATCCTTTCTTTTTTTGTTAATACATGATGAATAAAATACGATATGATTTTTTATCAACGCACTAATTTTTGCCACCAAGCTTGATTATCGCAATACCAACGTATCGTCTGCCGGATGCCTTCGGTAAAATCGATCGTTGGCGTCCAGCCGAGTTGCATGCGAATTTTTGAGGCATCGATCGCGTAGCGCCGGTCGTGGCCCAAACGGTCCGTAACAAAGCGTATCAGGCTTTCCGGTTTGTTAAGTTGCGCCAGGACAAGCTTGACAATATCGATATTATGCCATTCGTTGAAGCCGCCGATGTTGTAGACTTCGCCAAGCACCCCCTTATGCAGAACGCAATCAACGGCGCGGCAATGGTCCACAACATAGAGCCAATCGCGGACATTTTTGCCGTCGCCGTAGACCGGCAGGGGCAAATCGCGCAGGGCGTTGGTAATCATGAGAGGAATCAATTTTTCCGGAAATTGGTAGGGGCCGTAATTATTGGAACAGCGCGTGATAAGCACGGGCAGACCGTAGGTATGGAAATACGCCCGCGCAATCAGGTCCGACCCGGTCTTGCTGGCCGAATAGGGGCTGTTGGGCGCAAGCGGCGTCTCCTCGGTAAAAAAACCGGTTGGTCCCAGCGAACCGTAGACCTCGTCGGTTGACACATGCACAAAACGCTTTCCTGCAAACGAAGATTGCCAGAACGCGCGGGCGCAGTCGAGCATTACCTGCGTGCCCACGACATTGGTCACCACGAACGCATCGGCGCCGCTGATGCTGCGGTCTACGTGCGACTCGGCCGCAAAGTGCACCACCGCGTCCACGCTAAAACGCTCAAGACAATCGCGCACGATGGTCCGATCGCAGATATTGCCTTTTACAAATTGATATTTATTATCGTGTTCTAAAGCGGACAGGTTTTCAAGATTGCCGGCATAGGTCAGGGCGTCGAGATTGACAATGGTATATTCCGGGTGCGCTTGCCGCATATAGTGAATAAAATTGGAGCCGATAAATCCGGCCCCGCCGGTAACAAGGATCGTTTGCATGTTACTCCTTTTTACTTTTACTTTCAAAAACAAAAGAACAAATTCATTGTTGTGACTATTACTTTCTTTCCTTCTCCCGTGTGGCCATAAGCAGCCGGCTTATGGTTTGTAAAAACATTTCATTCGAGCAATACCGGCATTTTAGAAACATCGGGCAACCGTAAAAGCCGACGCTGCCGCAGCGGGACACGCAATCGGGGGTCTTTCGTATTGGTAACTCCGGCCACCCCGCCTGCGGCAAAAGGATAATAATAACACTATCAGTCAGGATATTCCAGAGAAAATATTTTATCCGGATAATTTACATTCAGGATAAATCTGCTTAAGAAACTTTGATAGCCAAGGAGAGGCGTAGGCAGATTTGGCATATAGTCAATAGTAACCAGGCCGGTTGAAAAGCCGTCTAATTCAATTGTCGAGGAATGTCCATACGCGGTCGTTATTCCATTACCCGTATTGATCTTTTTTTCTTTCCCGGCCTCTAAACGATGACCTAAAACCGGTGCAAACGAGGCCGGTAATGCACACTCATCGGCGCCGGTATCAATGAGAGCATATACAGTAATTGTTTTTTTTAAATCAGGATTGGAAATTATTACCGGAAGATATGGCCTCGCTATGTCACCAGGGCGTACGGTAACAAACGGATACGTGAGAACCGGCATCAGTAAATGTGGACGCTTTCTTCCACCGGCACATACACCAGAGTGGCGTTTTCTACGCCTTGTTTGCGGGCGTTCTCAAGGGCTTCGGAAGGCGTATCGCCTGCGGCTATAACCGTGTGGTCTTTTGGGCTCTTCATCGCAACATAACGCCCGTTGAATTTGTCGGTTTGCAAAAGCTGGATACCGTGCATTTGGATTCCTTTTATTCGATGCAATTATTACGCGTCATGCTAAAAAATAGGTGGCTTTAGGTCCAAAATCAAGTACTTTACCTTTTATGAACACAGTAATACCGGCATTTTGCAAACATTAGGCAACCGTGAAACCCGAAGCACGCGTCGGGGCACGCGAATTCGATTTTTTCTTATTTGTCGTTCAGGCCACCCGCGCCCGTTAAGTTGATAAACTTAGTTCGCCCCCTGTTTTTTATGATGAATTGTGATAATGAAAATCCTATTTGTTGGAGTTTAGTTTAAGAATCTCATATAGCAAGGCGGAATAAGCAGGTTTTGACCCATCAATTCTGCCTTTCGGCGTCTGGATTCCTAATTTTTTTGCTGAGTTCATTAATGCCACAAATTCATTAGGGGTCAAATTAATAGCAGATTTTTTTAGTGATTCGATTCGGCATCTAACTGCCGATAAAAAAACCTCTTTGTTTTTTATCGAACCCCAATCAATTTGTTCATTAGCGCCAAGACTAGCAAACATACAATATTCCCCTTTACGATAAAGAGTACAAAGCATTTGCTTTCTAAATTATTAGTTTCTATATTTCCTACGACAACATTATCTCTTACACATTGTCGATAAATCTTTGGTTGTAAAATAATTTAACAAAAGGATTCCTATTATTAATATTATTGTTCATATCCAATAATAAATCTTTAGGGGCAGTAAGAAATGCTTTTTTAAATTCATCGGGGAATATGTGAATTTCTTTAATAAGGTTACTTGCCATTTCGTCAAAATCATCGGGGGGATGGAGAAAACCACGACGAATATATTTATTCCAGAAACGATGGATTTCTTGATCTTTTTCTTTTGATAGCATTTCAAGAAATCCACTTAATTTCTTTTTATTTTCGGCGATGCTCCAATCGGACAATACTGGATCGTCTGTCATATATTTACCGCAATTCCCTTTTCATGCAAGCCACTGTCCGGGTATTCGTTGCGGCATTTCTTTTTCCCCTTTTTTATCCATTACAAATGCTCAGCTAAGCCAACCGTTATTAACAATAAATATACATAGGTCTTTACCTTTCGTTTCCGGAAAACGATAGCCGATAATATAACATTATATTATATCATTTTCATCTCGCAAAAGCAAACCGTTGAGCTTTTCTATGAAGTAATTTTGCAGATGGCAGGTTAAATCTTTTTCTCAGCCTCTAAAAATTCCTCAAACGCCGCTTTCCAATCAACCATCACATTTTTTCCGAGCGCTTTGAGCCGGCTGTTTTCCAGCACCCCAAAGACCGGTCGGCGCGCCGGCATCGGAAATTCGTCGGTAGTGCAAGGAACTATTTCAAGAGGAATGCCCGCTTTTTTAATGATATGCCGGGCAAAATCGAATTTACTGCAATATCCTTCGGCCGTGCCGTGAAACACGCCATATTCTCCGACGGAAAGCATCGCCAGAATTTGCCGGCAGACTTCGCGCGTAAATGTCGGCGTTCCGAACTGATCGTCCACGACCTTGAGCACTTCGCCGCTGCCACTTTTTTTTTGGGCAATTGCGCGGATATTTTTAACAAAATTATTGCCGTGGAGCCCATACAGCCAGGCGATCCGGAATATCTGCGCGCGCCGGGTATTCGCCAGAACAAGCCGCTCGCCTTCCAATTTGCTTTTTCCGTAAACGGATTGCGGGTTCGGTGTATCGGATTCCGTCAAGGAGCGCCCCAGCAGGCCGTCAAAGACGAAATCGGTGGAGATGTGCATGGTAAGCGCTCCGACCGCATCGGCCGCGGCCGCGACATTCCCGGCGCCGGCGGCATTAACCGCGAACGCCAACTCACGGTTTGTTTCGCATCCGTCAACGTTTGTATAGGCAGCGCAATTAACAACGCCTTCGGGATCACAGCGCATTAGGGCGGCCTTTACCGAATGCGCATCCGCGATATCGATATCGGGCGTGTCGGTGCAGACCACCTCGTGGCCGGCTTTTCGCGCAAGAACAACCATATCGCTCCCGAGCTGGCCTTTGCATCCAATAACGAGCAGTTTCATGAAAATTCCTATTGATACAAAAGCTGCCGGGATTTTTCCAGGTCTGCGGTAAAAAGCGGCCGCCCATTGACCTGGCCCT
>JAQUMP010000014.1 GCA_028718065.1 Chitinivibrionales bacterium
TCTGGCTCATGGTGCAGCAAATCGCGCACCAGGGCATAGGCCGTATCGCCGGCGATTGCATCATCGATGACAGCTATTTTGATTCTTCGGTTTACGCGCCGGGCTACGACGAGGACAACAGCAGCCGCGCCTACGAAGCAGCCACGAGTGCGCTCGCCGTAAATTTTAACTGCGTGGCCGTGCACCAGGCGCCGGGCGACACCATCGGCTCGCCCGCCCATATCGCCCTTTTCCCAAAAAGCGACGCCCTTATTGTGCGGGGCCATGCTCAAACGGTGCTGCATGGCTGCGCCATGAATATTTCCACCGGGGCGCAGGGCGATAAAACCGTGGTGAACGTGGGCGGATGCATCCGTTTGAGCGATGAGCCTAAATATCAGTACCGCAAGGTCTGGGACATCCGGCAATTCTTTGCCGGGGCGCTGGCCTCCATGCTGCGGGAAAACGGCATTGTACTGCAAGGCGCCGTGCGCTATGGAAAGCTCCCGGAAAAAAACGCCAAATTGCTGCTGGAGTTTTCCTCCCTGCCGATGTCCGAATATGTCGGCGAGATGTTTAAATATTCCAATAATTTTACGGCGGAAATGTTTTTTAAAATGCTCGGCGCCAACCGGCTCGGCGCTCCGGGTACGTGGGACAAAGGCGCTACCGTGATGAAGGGTTTCTGGAAAGCCCAGAACCTTCCGGGCGCGCCGGTCGCTAAAAACGGATCCGGCATGGGTAACAGCAATCGCTTTACACCTGCGCAAATTACCGCGCTCCTGCGGTGGGCCTGGCAGCAAAAAGAGTGGTGGCCGGAATACGTGAGCGCGCTCTCCATCGCCGGGGCCGACGGCACGGTCAAAAAACGCTTCTGTGATTCCTCTTGTAAAGGAATCGTGCGCGCCAAAACCGGCACGCTCGCCGATTACGGCGTCACGGCCCTGGCCGGTTATATTCTGCTGCCCAAAACCACCTACGCCTTCGCCATACTCATTAATAAATCCCCTAAAAACCCCGCGGACGATTGGAAATTGCAGGAAAAAATATTAGAGGCGGTCATGCCGAAGTAATTTGGCGGGTGTTTAACGGCTCCCGATTGTAAATTCCCGTCAGGTATCAATTACAACAGGTCGGAGATCCTTCTTACCGGCGCGTAGAAACCATTGTCAATCATTGCCTGCAGAATATGGTCGGCAACGGACGCGGTTACCTGCTTTTCCCGGCAGGCAGCCTTGAGTATGCCGATTGTCCCGGTAACGGCAAGGCCCATCTCGGCACCGTGACCGCGGGCGGCCCGATCATCGGTAACCACGGTCCAGCCTCGCGCCCAAGCGGCCGCAATGCAGGAGGCCTCGCCTTTGCCGAGATTGGCAATCAAGTCGGCATAGCGCGTATGCTCCGGCGCGGTAAGGGTAATACAATCGAAATGGTTTTGCTTTAACAGGGAATCCACCAAGGCGAGTCGGGGCCGCATGCGCATGCCGCTTGTTAACTCGTCGAAAACCTGCTCCGTTATAAACGCCCGGCCTGAATACCGAGCTGTCAAGATCTTATCGGCATCTGAAAGGAGGAAGTTTGCCAGCGAAACCGTATCGAAAACGAATAAATGCTTACGCATTTTCGGCATCGCCATGGGAGAATGAATTGTTCTGCGCAATGTCGTGCTCTAAAAGCCAGGTGCGCGCATCAAGGAGCGTCATACCCATTTCTTCGGCAAACTTGCCGATGCTTACGTAGCCTCCCTGGTAAGCCGATACCACGGTGCGCTGCCGCTCGCTCAGATCCGCCAGCTCCAACTGATACGATGAGGCGACCGCTTCGCGCACGAGTTCGCCCATCGGAACGCTCCGCTTTTTTGCAAGGCTTTTGAGCTTTTGGGCGAATGAGGGCCTTACTTTAATATGAAGAGTTGCCGAACGCATAAGATATCCTTTTGTATTAATAGGTACCTAATCTTGTACATATAAATATAATACGGTTTAAATTAAAAATCAACCGGGAAACTATTTGGGAACCGTTAGACAAAGACGATAATTAATAATATATTAATAATATAGATTGATTATTGAATTTAGTAATAATATATTATTACTATGATTGCCCCAGAAAAGGAATATCTTGAACGCATCCGCGTGCTCATGAAGCGCAGGCGCATCGCGCTTTCTTTAAAACAAAACGAGGCGGCTAAGCGTTCCGGCGTAAATATAAATACGTTGCGCTATTTTGAGCAGCGGGGCGAAATAAGCCTTGAAAATCTATTACGTCTTATGAATGTTTATAAAATGGACACGCGCCTTGTTCACGGCATAGAGGACATGAGCTGGTGGTCCATTAATGAACTGGAAAATGCCGAGAAAAAGAAAAAAGTGCGATGAAATCACTTAATGTAAAAATTCATTTTGATGATAAAAACAGCTATACGGTGGGCCGATTGTTTTTATCCGAGCTTACCGGAAAATATCATTTTGAATACGACAAATCATTTTTAAGCGCCGGGCTGGAAATTTCCCCGGTAAATCTTGGCCTTGGCAGCGCCGCATACCTTGCGCAGAGGAACGCGGATTTTTATGACCTTCATGGCGTTTTTGCCGATAGTCTTCCGGATGATTGGGGTAAAAAAGTCCAGGACCTTGAATTTTACAAAATAGGAATAAACGATCCTACGGCAATTGATAGATTGGCTTTTGTCGGCCGCTATGGAATCGGGGCCCTTCGCTATGAACCTTCCGAAAATTTCGAGGAGGGAAAAAATGTTGTTTCGCTTGCCGATTTAAGAAAAGCCGCTCAGAAAATCATTGAGGGCAATTTTGAGGCGGTAACAGAAGAACTGCTCCATAGCGGAGGTTCCGCAGGTGGCATGCGACCTAAGTTTCTGGTTGATCTGGATATTAAAAATCATGAGAAAATACGATATACCAGAGGAAACCCCGAAGGTCCTTATTTCCCGGTAATAATAAAAACGCCGACTAAAGACGGGGACCATTATCAAAGAATAGAATACTCCTATTTAAAAATGGCCCACCTTTGCGGGATTGACGTTCCGGATACCTATCTTTTAATCGGCGAAAAATCAAAGCTGGCCTTTTTTGCAATCAAGAGGTTTGATGTTCTAAAAACCGGCGAAAGGTTGCACGTTCACACCTACGCCGGTCTTATGGGCCTTAATTTTAGAGAAGCGTCTCCGGATTACAGTGAATTATTCAGGACAACGGCTGATTTAACAAAAGATCACAGCCAGGTTATAGAGGCATATCGAAGAATGGTTTTTAATTATCTTGGCTACAATAACGATGACCATACTAAAAACATTTCGTTTGTAATGAATAAAAAAGGGGAATGGTCTTTGTCGCCCGCTTATGATATCGGCTATTCCCCCGGAAGGCAGGGCTTTCATACCATGTCGATTAATGGTATCCGTCAAAATGCCACCGTCAAGGATTTTGAAAAAATTGCCGGTAATTTTAATGTTAAAGATTGGAAAAAAATAGTCGTGAAAATAATAGATACTCTTAAAAACTGGCCTTCCATAGCCCAAAAGAACGGGGTGCCGGAAAAATATAAAGACATCGTTAATCATAGAATCAAGGAAAATTTAAAAAGAATTGCAAAAGACCTATCTTTGGGTGTGGAAATATAATATTAAATAAACCGGACAAATTCCCTGTTTTTTTCCAATATTCTCCCTTGACTTAAACCCCCATATATTGTATCTTGATAGTGGCTGTTACCCATTAGTAGTGTAGTTTTGCAAAAAATCAGATTTTTAACCAAGGGTAAAATGGCGCGCGTTATTTTGAGGCGATCAAAGTTCTTCCCTAACCCCGTTCGGAGCAAACATGCTGCTTAAGAAGCTCTCAATTTTCGGGTTCAAATCATTGGCCGATAAAACCGAGATCCGTTTTGGCGAAGGCATAACCGCCGTGATCGGCCCCAATGGCTGCGGCAAAAGCAATGTCATGGACGCTATCCGCTGGGTTTTCGGCGAACAAAAGCCCACGGCCCTGCGCGGCACCAATATGCAGGATGTTATTTTTTCCGGCACGCAAAAACGTCAGCCGCTCAATATGGCCGAAGTTACTCTTCTTATAGAAAACAATGATAACGTTCTGCCGGTGGAATACGGCGAAGTCGCCATCACGCGGCGCGTATTTAGAAACGAAGAGAGTGAATACCGCATTAATAAGGTCCCCTGCCGTTTGCGGGATATTCAGAATTTGTTTTTGGATACGGGCTTGGGATCAAGTTGCTATACGACCATCGAAAACGCCATGATAAACGCGATCTTAAGCGACAAGGTCGAAGAAAAACGCATGCTCTTTGAGGAGGCCGCGGGCATCGGCAAATACAAGCACCGCCGCAAGGAGAGCCTGCGCCAGCTCGAACGCACGCGCCAGGACCTGCTGCGCATCAACGACACGGTGCAGGAGGCCGAGCGCCAGGTGCGCATTCTTGCCAGTCAACTCGAAAAAGTCAAGCGTTACAAACGCTACTTCGAGGATTTAAAATCGCTGGAGCTGGGCTACGAAAACCGCCGCTTTACCACGCTCAAAGAGGCCCTGGCAAGCCGGTTGGTGCGGATTTCGGAGCTTTCGGCCAACGCCGAAACGCTTCACGCCAAGATCGCCGCGGCGGAATCCACGATCCAAACCATTAAGCTCGGCGCGGGTGAAACCGAACAGCGCCTCTTTTCCGCCACCGAGCAGGTCGGCCGGATATCGGAGGCCATCAACGATTCCGATAAAATGATTTCGGTGAGCAACGAGCGGCTCAAGCACGTTGCCGCGACCATCGAGCGCCTGAATGCCGAAAGTAAATCCCTCGAAAACCAGATCGGCGAAAGCGGCGCGCTTAAAATGCAGTGCGAAAAAAACCTGGTGGAGTATCGCAGCAAGCAGGAAGAATACGCCCTGCAGGTGGAGGCCGCGCAAGGCGAGCTGGCCAAATTCGACCGGCAGATGCAGGAAAAACGCCAGCATGCCGACCAACTCACGCAGCAGCAAATCCGCCTGATCCAGGGCCTGGGCGAAAAACGCACCATGCTCAATACCTTTACCACTACCTTAAGCGGCGCTTTCCAACAAAGCGAACGCGGTGAAAAAGAGATTCAATCTTTACAAACCAGATTCGAGGAATACCAGGAACTTGCCGCGGGCAGCCGCAGCCAGCTTACCGCCATCAACGAATCGCACCAGAACCTCCTGCAATCGCGCGAGACCCTTTTGGCGCGCATCGCGCGCGAAGACGCCCACTATCAGGAGATCGTGGAGCGCGAAAAGCGCCTCGAGGCCACGATCGATTCCTGCAAGTCAAAACGCAGTTTTCTGGAGGGCTTGGATGCAAACCTGGAAGGCTACGAAAGCGGCGTTAAGGCGCTGCTGCAGCAAAAATTGCCGGGCATGCTCGGCTGCATTGCCAATTTAATAAGCGTCTCCGACGAAAAAATGGCCGCGCTCATCGAGCATGCCGTGGGAGGCTCTTTGCAGACCGTCGTGTTTACAACCGAGGCCGACGTGCGCAGCGCCCTTGAATATTTACAGCGCGAGAAGGTCGGGGCGGCCATGATGGTTTCGCTCGAACGTCTTAATGCCGTCGCCATGCCCTTGCCGGCGGGCCTGCCCGCGGAAGTGCACCATTTGCGTACGTCAATTAAGACCGATCCGGAGCACGGCATTATCGCCGATTTCCTTTTTAATTCAATTATCGTCACCGAGACCGGCCAGCAGGCCTTCGATTTATCCTATGTGGTGGGCCGCGACGTCATGGTTGTCGCCCAGGATGCGGTGATCTGTTCGGGCAGCGGCCTGGTGCGCGCGGGCCAGGCCAAACGCGAACAGGCCGGCATCCTGCAGCGCAAACAGCAGCTCGAAAAACTGGCCCTGGACTTGCCCCGCTACGAAAAAGAGCTGGCCGTAACCATTCACGATAAGGAAATCTGCATCATCACGCGGGAAGAAGCGCGCTTTGCGCTCGTGGAAATCGACGAGCGGCTCAATAAGGAGAGCCGTTTACAACAGGAAGAGCAGACCAATATCCGCCATTACGAAAACGAAATCACCGGCCTGGTCGGCCGCCTGCAAAGTTTGCGCAGCGATCATGCCGCGCTCCAGCAAAAAATCGAAGACCTGCAGCAGCAGATCGCGGCGGCCGAAGTCGATGTCGCCCAGAAAACCGCCGAAAGCGAGGCGCTCACGTCCTTGGTGGATGCCATGCGCCGGGAAGTGGAGCAGTTCGAAGCGCAGCGCGGCGAGCATTTGGAGCACGTTAAGAATGTCGAACTTACCATGATGCAGCTTACCAATACCATCCAGCGCGTCAACCACGATATCGAAACGCTCGCCCAGTCGCTCAAGCAGAATTCGGCCAAAAAGCAAAAGTTGCTCGAAGAAGCCCACGCCGCCCAAGCCCAGACCGGCGAGCTGTCGGGCGCAATCGGCATGGCGGGCGAAACGCTCGCGGCGCAGCGCCTCAAGCGCACCGAAGCCGAAGGCGTGCGCGACGGCATCCGCGAAACATACAACGGCATGTTGCAGCAGATCGACGAACTCACGCACGCCATGCGCATCGACCAGAACGAATATGAATCCCAGAGCAACCAGGCGCACGCCCTGCAGATCGACCAGACCCGCCAGGAGCAGGAACAGCGCGCGATCCGCGAAAGAATCTGGGAAGCCTACGAAATCGACCTGGAGAGTCCCGCGGATGCGCTGCCGCTGCTCGACGCCGAAGACGCCGCGGTCACGGAAAACATCGCCACCTTAAAGGAGCGGCTCAAGCGCGTCGGCCAGGTGAACATGGCGGCCATCGACGACTTCGAAACCGAAAGCAAGCGCCTGGCCGATATGACCGCCCAGCGCGATGATTTACAAAAGGCATGCGACGATCTGGACAAGGCCATTAAAAAATTAGACCGCGAAGCGCGCGTGCAGTTTGTGCAGACCTTTGAGCAGGCCCAGCGCAATTTTACCGATATGTTCACCACCCTGTTCGAAGGCGGCGAGGCCCGCATTGCCCTGGAAGAAAACGTCGACCCGCTGGAGGCCGCCATTACCATCGACGTGCGCCCGGCCGGCAAAAAAATGCGCGGCGTGCAACTGCTTTCCAGCGGCGAACGCGCGCTCACGGCCACCGCCTTGCTCTTTGCGCTTTACCGGGTAAAGCCCTCGGCCTATTGCATTCTGGACGAGCTCGACGCGCCGCTCGACGACGCCAACATCGACCGTTACACGCGTCTGCTCAAACGCTTTTCCGAGCAAACGCAATTCATCGTGATTACGCACAACAAGCATACGATGGAAGTCGCGGACCTAATTTACGGAGTGACCCAGCAGGAACAGGGCGTATCGTCGATTGTTTCGGTGCGGTTCGAAGAAGCGGCGCTGCAAGCGGCGTAATATCTACAAGATTTCCTCAGGAATCATACCAGCCCTAATACTTTAAACGCGGTTTGCCACGGCAGGCACCGCACATCGTTAATTTTTTTTTCATGTTCATCGCGACTGATGCACAGGGCCAGCGCCGGGGCCATATCTTTTGCAAAGCGGGCGATGCCGGTCGTGTCTTTTTCGATAATGTGCGTGGTGGATTTTATTTCAATGAGCGCCTTGGGCAACCCTGGGCGGTCGATAACCAGGTCGATCTCCGCATCATCTTTGGTCCGAAGGTATGAAAACTGCCAGTCCTTTTTCTGGTACGCGCTCAGACGGGTGATCTCCAGAATTATAAAATGTTCAAAAGCCTCTCCAAATGCATAGGTGCCTTCTTTTAAACCGATCTGAAGGGTCCGGTCCAGCGCGCGCTTAACGCCGCAATCAAAGAAATAAAACTTTGGGTTTGTTCGCTGCCGTTTTCGCACGGAGGCATGATATGCCGGCAGCAGCAGGCCGATAAGGGTTTCTTCAAGAATGGAAAAATAGGACTGAACGGTTTTTGTGTCTACGCCGATGTCGCGGGCAATGTTGGAATAGTTAACGATTTTTCCGTTTGTCTGGGCCGCTACTTCGAGAAAAAGACGGAACGGGTCCAGATTGCGCACAATCTGCTCGGCCACGATTTCTTCTTTTAAATAGGTGAGCGCATAGGCGCGAAGATAGTCCGCCCGGTCGGATGCTGAATTAAACCGGTATATTTTTGGGAGCGTGCCCCACTCAAGCGCCTGCTGCAGGTTAAATGAGGCGCCCAATTCGCCATGCGTTAACGGAAAAAGATGATACACAAAGGCGCGTCCCGCAAGAAGATTGGAAACCCCGCGTTTCAGTTTTCTGCCGCTCGAACCGGTAAGTACGAACCGGTGCGGGGTCGATTCGATAAGTTTATGGACCAGGTCCAGCAGCCGGGGCGCCTTTTGGACTTTGTCGATAATCACCCATTGGCCTGCGGGCCGCAAAGCATTGACCCGGTCGGCAAGCTCGTTGGGATTGCGCGCGAAGAGGTCTTCCTCGGCAGGATCGAGCAGGTCGATGAATAATGTTTTTTTTGAGGAAAAAAGGTCCTTGAGAAACGTGGTTTTACCCGTTCCCCGCGCGCCGAAGATAAAATAGCTGTTTGATTTGGTCGGAGTTAAGAGCCTGTGGAACATACTCCATAAATGTACGCCTAATTTGGAGTAAAGTCAAGTTGTTTCGTTCGCTTTTTATGAAATCTTTTCGGGATAGCATTTGTTGTTGAGCGCTGAGGCGGAAAACGGCAAGCGGCGCAGGCAGGCCGTTAAAGTATTTCCTCAAGTAAATCAAGCGATATCGTGATGACCCGTTTTTGCCGGTCGATGGCGCGCACGATCGCCGGATCGAGCCCGACGATAAACGTAGTGCCGTCCAATTTTTTTATTTCGATGGCGTCGGTGGTAGGATAATTGTGCACATCAACAACCTCGCCGACAAGGCGATTTTCCGGCCCGGCAACCACGGCCATGCCCTTTAATTCAAAATGATAAAAGCCGCCCGTATCGGCTTGCTCGGGTAAGTGCTCCTGCGCGATAAAAAGAAACATCCCTTTGAGCGTTTCCGAAGCCTCCGGCGAATCAAAGGTCGAGAGTTTACATTTAATACCCTGGTTCATTTTGGCAAGCGCCGTGAGCGTGACCGTTTTTGAAAAGGAACCCGCTTCGTCGGCGATTATTATTTCACGCGGAACGGAAAGCTGCTCAAGGGTTTTGCCCAGGGGATAAACGACAATATCGCCTTCGAGGGCGAATGGCCGCCCGATTTTTCCGATGGCGATGAGTGGATCGTTCATGAAAACAAGACTGTTGTTCTTGATAATAGATACTTGCCGGAAACGAAGGCCCCGAATGTTTTAGCTATAATACGCATATTCCTTACGGGGTTTTAGGGGCGGAGCCCCTACCAAAATAAATTATTTTATTAACTCTTCTTGGCTTCTTTCTTGACCTTTTTGGCCTTCTTCTTGGGCTCGGCTTTGCGCGTAATATTCAGGCTGTCCAAGGTCAAACCTTTTTTTAAACCTTCCATTTTTTCAAAAAAGCGGTCCTGCTTGAGCAGGTTCATAACCGTTTCGCTCGGGCGCGCGCCCTGCTTGAGCCAATGGATAACGCGTTCGGTTTTAATGGAAAATTCCTTGGGGTTCGCCTGCGGATTATAGGAACCGAGCATTTCCAGAAAACGGCCGTCGCGTTTAAAACGATGGTCCGCGGCCACCAGGCGATAACGGGCGATATTGTTGGTTCCGGTACGGGTCAGACGAATGGTTACAGACACAAAACTCTCCTTCTGAAAAGATGGTATAAATTAATTATGTTAGTAGTATAATTCTTATTCTCTTATAAAGTCAAGGATTAGAGCCGCCCTACATGGGAAACATCTGTTTGAGCGCGGCGGCCTGACCGCGGCGCCCGGCGATTTTGTTCATGCGTTTCATCATGTTTTTCATGGAATCGAACTGCTTGAGCAATTTATTGACGTCCTGAATGAGGGTGCCGCTGCCCGCCGAAATCCGGCGGCGGCGGTTGCCGTCGATCAGGTGCGGTTTTTCGCGTTCTTCGACGGTCATGGAGCAAATAATCGCCTCGATTTTTTTGAGCGCGTCGTTATCGACCTCGGTTTCTTTGACCGACGAGCCTAAGCCCGGAATCATGGCCAGCAGGTCCGAAAGCGATCCCATTTTTTTGATCTGGCGCAACTGGTCCAGAAAATCCTGCAAAGTAAAGAGATTTTTGCGGATCTTTTTTTCGAGCTTCTGGCTCTTTTCGACATCAACATTTTCCTGGGCTTTTTCGACCAGCGAAACAATATCGCCCATGCCCAGAATGCGGGAGGCCAGCCGCTCGGGATAAAAAAGCTCCAGCGCATCCGGCTTTTCGCCCACGCCGATAAACTGAATGGGAACGCCGGCAACTTTAAGAATGGATAATGCCGCGCCGCCGCGCGCGTCGCCGTCCATTTTGGTAAGCACCACGGCCGAAAAGGGAACGTTTTTATGAAAGGCCTCGGCGGTAGTAACGGCATCCTGCCCCGTCATGGCATCGGCGATGAAAAAAGTTTCGTCGGGCTGGGCGACTTCGCAGATCTGCTTGAGTTCCGTCATCATCTCTTCGTCGATATGCAGGCGGCCGGCGGTGTCGATGATCGCCAGGGTAATGCCCTCGCGCCGGGCGTGTTCGAGCGCGTCTTTGCAAATGTCAACGGGTTTTTTGGTGCGGTCGGCGTAAACCGGGACCGAAAGCGATTTGCCGAGCGTTTCGAGCTGGTCGATGGCCGCGGGACGGTAAGTGTCCAGCGCTATCAGCAGCGGACGATGCCCCAGTTTGCGGAAAAAGAGCGCGATCTTGGCGGCCGCGGTGGTTTTGCCCGAGCCCTGCAGACCCGCCAGAACGATGATGTTAAGGCGGTTGGTATGCAGGCGCAACTGGCGTACCGCGCCGCCCATCATCTGCACCAGCTCGTCGTAAACGATTTTTACGAACTGCTGGCCCGGCGTAATGCTCTCTAAAACCTCGGCCCCGACGGCTTTTTTCTGGATCTCTTCGGTGAGCTGTTTGACCACCTTAAAATTGACGTCGGCCTCAAGCAGCGCGCGCTTGACATCCCGCACCGCCTCGGTTATGTTCTCCTCGGAGAGCTTGCCGCGTCCGCGCAATTTTTTAAAAAGGTTTTCAAACCGGTTTGAGAGTTCTTCGAACATAGGTCAGGAAAATAATTTATGGCTGGGGATTGTCGTCGGATAACGTTTTCCCTTTTCGGTTATGACCCGCATATCGCCCACTCTCGTTACCAAACCTTCGGCCTCGTAAAGGGGCAGCAGCAGCAGGCACAGCTTGCGGTTGGCGCCAATGAGATCGCGAAAGGCGGCGACCGTCAGGCCATCTTTTTTGTCAATTAAGGCTTTCAGGAGCGCCATTCTGGATTCATTGACGATCTCCGCATGCAAAAAAACGTCTTCGCATTTATAAGCCCGGCCGGCGGCCACCAACAGGAGCAGGAGCGCGCGCGCCTCCGCTTCTGGGATTTTGCGCTCGCGGCAGCGTGCGAGCAAATCCGCCATAAGGGGCGCGTTTTTTTTGCAGTCGCGTAAAAAGGCCGCGATAAAATCAAGGCGTTCCTGCTGCTTTACGTCAAGCGAAACGGCATGCCCTGTAAGCGCCCAGGTATGCTCGACCCGTTTAATGAGGCGCGCCTGCTCCATACGCTCAAGAATAAATGCAAGCCCCAGGCGGCTTTCGTTTCCCGGCGCAAAACCGGCCATGCCGGCCAGTTCGTCCGCCGTGCGTCCCGTGGGCATGAGCGGATTGCTCTGATGATATTCCTGCAAGCGCTTGACAAGGGTGGATTCGGTTTTTTTAAGCCACGCTTGCGCGATGCAGTAGCGCTCCGGCGCAGGGCCGGTTACGATCGTTGCGGGCAGTTCGTGGTTGTCAAGAATTGCCGCCAGGGCGCTCTGCGTAAAATTAAGCGTTGTGGCAATGCGTGCCAGGGTTTTGCCCTGGGGCAATTTATTGATTTCGGCGGCAAGCAGGGCGGGCAATTTCCCGGCCGCCAGGGTCTTGAGCTGGGAAACGAGCACCGCGCCCGGTCGGCGATGGTGCAGGGGTGCGGCGTCGATAACTTCGCCGCCGCCGATGGTCGTTTCGCCCGAACTGCCGCGCAGGACAAAGCGGTCGCCAAAGCGCGCGACGCAGGCAACGGGCAATTGAATTTGGGCGATGGCCGTTTCACCGGGGCCGATTTTTTTTGCATCGATCAGATGAATGCGCACGGTCGCCTCATAGGTGCCGAGCAGAAAAAGCGCCTGCGACCATAATCCCAGCGGGGCGGCCGTTTCAAAGAGAGAAATGCTCGTGTCTATGCGCAGCGTACTTTGCAGCGGCCGGTCTGCCACCAGCCAGCCGCGCCGGAAATCTTATTTGTCAAGTCCGGCGACATTGAGGGAAGCGCGGTCGCCCGCCTGCACCGCGTTTACCGGTTCGCCGTAGCGCTCGCAGCGTCGCACGCGCAACTCCCGGCCCGGGGGCAGCAAAAAGGCCGAAGCGTCGGTATGCAGACATCCGCTTAAAACTGATCCGGCGACCACGGTGCCGAAACCTTTAACGCTAAAGATCCGGTCGATAAAAAGCCGGAAAACGTCGTTGCTGGTGCGCTGCACGCATTGCCCGGCGACCTGGGCGATAGCCGCTTTAAGTTCGCCGATACCCTGGCCGGTTATTGACGAAACAGTAACAACCGACCAGGATTCCATTGCTGTTTTATTTGTAAACGCCTTGATTCGGGCGAGGGTGTTTTGGAGCGTGGCCATATCCGCCAGGTCGCTGCGCGTTACGGCGATTACACCGCGGCCGATGCCGAGGATATTCATGATCCGGCAATGTTCCACGGTTTGCGGCATTACCCCGCCGTCGGCGGAAATTACCAGCAGGGCAAGATCGATGCCGCAGGCGCCCGAAACCATAGTGTGGATAAAATCCTTATGGCCGGGCACGTCGATAATGCCTACGGTAAGCTCGTCGGAAAGTTTTAAATGGGCAAAACCCAGGTTAATGGTGATGCCGCGCCGTTTTTCTTCGGGATGGGTGTCGCATTCGATGCCCGTGAGGGCGCGTATCAGCGCGGTTTTGCCGTGGTCGATATGTCCCGCGGTGCCGATGATGAGGTGTTTCATGGGACTGGTTTTGTTTTTCCGATTGTAGAGACGCACGGCCGTGCGTCTCCGGACAGCCGTTGCCGATTTCCAACCGAGACGCACGGCCGTGCGTCTCCGGACAGCCGTTGCCGATTTCCAACCGAGACGCACGGCCGTGCGTCTCTACCAAAAAACGATTATTATTCTGTTTGTCAATACATATAAACGAACCAGGGTTGTTTTCCGGGTTTGGATTCCTGTGCTTCTAACACATTTCTATCGTTTTCCCAATTTATCGGGTTATTGAAAATATATTGCCGTATTGCAAATAATTCCTGATCATTGCGGACAATATGATCGTAGAAACGCGGTTGCCATAAAGACGCCCGTGGTGTTTTGCGCAATATATTTATGCGTTTTGTTGCCGTGGATTTGAACCCGGCAATGCATGATGAAATTGATTTTGGGACACGATGCGTAATGCCGTTTTTTTGTTGTTTTTCCGACTGTAGAGACGCACGGCCGTGCGTCTCTGGACAACCATCGCCGTTTTCAAGCCGAGACGCACGGCCGTGCGTCTCTACGATACGGACAATTCCATGAAAATGGTTGGGCATAACGACAAATTTATCCTGTATTAATTCGGATCGGATTTCAAATGAATTCAACCATTCATCCCGGACAATTTCCCCATATTCATTCAATCCCATTGTATCGTCGATAATCTCTCCAAATAAACATCCACGATCGTGTGTGCACATCGTTACGAAATAGTACCCCGGTGCTGAATAATCCCATCCCGGCAACCGTGCAGATTCTACCCGGTATTTATTGCGAAAGAGTGTCATTGTAAACGGTTTAGATGGTTGGCGCAGGAACGTTCGGCAATCCGGGGGCATTTCCCTTGTTAAACAATGCATTTTTAATCATTTCAATTTCGCCGTTCTGAATCGTAAGCACATCGAACAAAATTTTACCTTCCCTCAAAATCGCCAGTACCGGTGTTTCGGCCTGCAAAAGCTTTTGGTAACTATTTTCGGCGAAGGCGACGCGATCTTTGCGGATGTCCGCAGGTGCGATAAGTTCCACGGCATAGCTTTGAATCGCATAATCGGGCAGGGTGCCGCCGCCGCATTGACCGCAGCTTTCGATCACGCGACAGGAAATTTGAGCGGATATCAAAGCAGCGCAGAGCTCGTCGGCGAGCTTTTTTAAGAAATCTTTTGAGCGGCCCAGCATAGCTGCGGTGGGATTATTTTGCTCCAGAGTTTGCGCCGAAAAAAAACTCCGGCAGACGCTCGAAAGAGCGGCCAGGGTGATTTTGTCGACCCGCAAAGCGCGCATGAGCGGCGCCGCTTCGAGTTGGGCTATCAGCTTTTTCCGGCCGGCAATAATACCTGCCTGCGGACCGCCTAAAAGTTTATCGCCGCTAAAGCAAATCAGGTCGGCATTTGAATGAAAATCATCGGCTAAAATTTGGGCAACAACGGGCTCATTATTTTGCAAAAGCGCCGGTATCGGTCGCAGCAATCCCGATCCAACGTCATATACAGAAATCAATTTGTGCTTTGAAGCAAGCTTGGATAGTTCACCAAATGCAACATCTTCTGCAAACCCTTTTATCGAAAAGTTGGAGGTATGCGCCTTAAAAAGCATGGCCGTGTTCTTGGTGATTGCGCGTGCATAATCGCCCAGCCGAGTGCGGTTGGTAGTGCCGACCTCTTTCATAATCGCGCCGGAAGCCTGCATGATTTCGGGGATGCGAAACGATCCGCCGATTTCGATTAATTCCCCGCGCGAAACAATAACCTCTTTGCCGGCGGCAAAGGTATGCAGGATTAAAACCAATGCTGCGGCGTTATTATTAACAACGCACGCATCTTCGGCGCCGGTAATAAAACGCAGAAGGTTTTTTATATGGTCGCCCCGACGCCCGCGCTGGCCGGTTTTTAGATCGAATTCAAGATTTGAATATCCCTGGATGGCTGGGGTTATTTCTTTAAGGATAGAATCGCCCAGCACGGCGCGGCCGAGGTTGGTGTGCAGGATTACGCCGGTGGCATTAATGACCCTTTTAAGAGAGGGCTTTGCAATTGATACTATTAAATCCTTTGCTTTTCCGGCGATATCGTCGGGGGAAGGAATTTTCCGTGATTTTTTAAGGGATTTCCGGGCGTCGGCAAGTGTTTGACGAATAGCATAAACGGCCAATTCATGACCGTATTGATTGCGCAGGTCCGAAAGCAGCGGATGTTTTAAGAGTGAATCGACGCTGGGAATTTGAGAAAAGGATGATTGGTTGGTTTTCATGGTTTGCAAACGCGTATTTTCGTGGTAGAGACGTAGCGCGCTACGTCTCTACGAAAAACGAAAAATTCCCTTTTGTATCAGAGAGGGCAGGAATCGAACCTGCCACGGACAGTGTTATCTCCCCGTTGCTGGTTTTGAAGACCAGTCGGAACACCAGTTCCTTCCTCTCTGGATTTAAAATACAATTTTCCGGATTATAGTTGCGGATAGTATTTTAATGACGGATTCAATCATTGCTTGCTGCGCTTAAATAATTTTAAAATTTTCTTGTTTGCTGTAAAGCCACCGGGCCAAAATGGTTCGACAAGCCCACCACAAGTTTTCAAATTTGACATTGACGTCCCAAAACACCTATATTTTTCCTTGCGGTCAAGTTAATGTCCGGACGGATTAGTAAAACGGCTGAATTCCTCGCGCTGCACCTCTGATATGCTCCAACTGCGTTTTTGCGAGGTTGGCAAAAGTTTATTGCTGTCGCGTGTGCAAAACAGAATAACGAACCACGAAAACGATAAAACCTATCAAAGGTCTTTCATGAAAACACCAGCGCAGGCCTGTTTTTTTCTTGTTTTAACAGTTCTTTTGGTTGTTTCTTTTTCTAATACCCTCGCCCAAAGTTCAATGGTTAACTACGATACCGCCTGGACGTTTGTGTATGATGGGGGGAAGTTGACGACCGGTACGGCAATAAATGATTATTTTTACGATGTGAAAACGATATCTGATGGAAGTTCAATTTGCATAGGTCAGACGGCAGATTCGTTGAATGCGAGGGGCGTGTTTTTAGCTAAACTTGATTTGTCAGGAAAAATAAAATGGAAGAACCGTTATAATCGAAGTGGTGGAGGAAATTCCATTGTTATTGCAAAAAATGGAGATTTCATAATCGGTGGAACCCGAGGGACATCGCCCTTGGTTTTGCGAATAGATACTGCCGGGAACATAAAATGGCAGACATGGCTTTATGACTCCTGTTCTAACTACCAGATAATGAGTCCTGCGATTTAGGAAAAATGGGTAACACTTAAATGATAGGAGAACTATCAAGGAGTGTTACCGATGCCTACCGAAGAAAATATACACGAAGGGTTAAGCTCT